>NZ_JAMBOC010000005.1 GCF_023715405.1 Solibacillus isronensis | reverse complement strand
TAAAAGTAGTTTGAAAGCTCATTTGCTTTGCTAGCGATCCAACTTCGTTAGAAGTTGGAATCTATTGTTTGCTTCATTTAAGAAGCTTGTTTCATTAACGTTGCTTGTTCAGTTTTCAAGGTTCATTGCGTTGTCATTGTGACAACTTTTATATCTTAACATTATTTCATGTTGTTTGTCAACACTTTTTAATGAAAAGTTTTTTGCTGTTGAAGCATTTCTTTTTTATGCGACAACTTTTATTATATTACAGCATCCTTAGGCTTAAGTCAACACTTTTTATTATTTATCTTTCAAAAGATGTTATCTTGTAAGGACTTTATATATAATAACATTTGATTTTCTAATCGTCAATAGTTTATTCATTGTTTTTCTGTTTTTATTTTGAGTTTGTTTATCCAGGCAAAACTAATATAAAAAGGGGGGTATTTCTTCTTTTAAAGAAACACCCTTTAACGATTAATTAGTTCAATTTATATCCTTGAGTAATGACACGCGAAATATAGAAACTTCTATTAGAAGAAAGATCCACAATTTCTCCTGTACGTGTTAATTTTACAAGTGGACGTGTAGGTGAATATTTATTGATGAACATTACTTCGCCCAGCTCTAAATTAGATAATTCAATTTTTGTTCCTATTGGTAGATCAACGACAATATTCATTAAAGCTTGAACAACTTTAATATCAAATTTTCCAAACTCCTCTTCCTTAATCATTTCGATTACTTTGAAAGGAGATTGCTTTGAACGATACATACGTTCACTAGTCATCGCATGGAATACATCCGCTACCGCAATTATTTGGGCAAATATTGAAATAGACCCAATACGATCACCTTTTGGATAGCCACTGCCATCCAAACGTTCATGGTGCTGATAAACAGCTACTTTCATAATATCCTTTATAGCCGTTACGTTTTTAATTAGTAAGTAACTATAGTAAGGATGTTTTCTTACTTCTCCAAATTCGGATTCTGTTAAAACGCTTTTCTTATCCCGTATACGTGAAGGAATTCTCGACATTCCACTATCTGCTAACATTCCGGCGATGGCAAGCTGAATTGTATCCCCTCGCTCATATCCCATTTTCTTTGCAATGACTGCTGCAATTAAACCTGTAGCAATACAATGATGGTATAAATAGTCCTTTGCATTTGAATAACTGTTCAGATCAAATATATAAGAGCGATTTTCTAAAACCATATCCATTAACGGAATCATTATGTTTCTTACTTTTGGCAGATCTACTCTTCCGCCAGCTTCCCAATTTAAAAATTCCTTTTTTAATTGTCCGATTCCATCAAGATAGGACTTTTCGAAACTTGTGGGTTGCTGTAACGGTAATGCTACTGAAGTATTATCTAACTTTTCTTCAATTATCTCTGGTTCTTCAACTTCGATTTCATTATGTACTAATACTGTTTTTAAATTAAATAATTCAAACACACGTAAATGCTCTGGTTTTACTTTTGTATTTTTGTAGATAATCGGATATTGTGTATTGGCAAAAATATCTTCAGCAATTACCTTACCTAATCGCAATTCCTCAACTCTTATCAATATTGCTTCCAATTTCACAACCCCTTAAGCTTGTTATCGGTTATTAAGTAAGGATAAATTCTCACCCAATGATTTACTCTTTCTAAATAACTACTAATTTTTTCATATTAACGTTAATTATAACGAATGGAAAATAAATTACAACCAAAAAAAGTAATCTAGATAGTCTAAACTAACTAGATTACTTTTCGAATTACTCTTCTATAGCTGAATTTGACTCTTCTTCAGTTTCAGAATCGATTTCTTCTTCATCCGGAGCGTCATCTTCTTTTTTCACCCGTGCCACAGTTGCTACATATTCGTCATCAGCAAGTCTGATTAAGCGAACACCCTGTGTACTACGGCCGATAACAGATATATCGTTTACGTCCATTCGAATTAACATCCCATTAATCGTAATCAACATAATGTCTTCTGATCCATCTACAGCCTTTACCGCGCACATTTTACCGTTCTTATCAGTAATTTGCATCGTTTTCAGACCTAACCCGCCACGGCTTTGTAAACGGTATTCGGATTCAGATGTACGCTTACCGTAACCATTTTCAGTGACAACTAAAATTTCCTGACCTGGCTCAAGAATTTCCATTCCTACTACAAAGTCACCTTCACGAAGTTTAATACCGCGTACCCCGGCAGCCGAACGACCCATCGAACGAATATCGTCCTCTTTAAATCGTACTAACATACCATCGCTTGTACCGATAATAATTTCCTTTGTGCCATCCGTTAAGTGAACAGAAATTAAATCATCATCTTCACGTAATGTAATGGCGATTAAACCATTCGTACGGATATTTGCAAACTGATCAACAGGTGTACGCTTTGTTACCCCAGTTTTTGTAGTAAAGATAAAGTAAGCATCTTCTTTAAATTCTGTTACGCGAATCATTGCTGTAACATGCTCACCTTTATCAATATTAAGTAAGTTTACAATTGGCAGCCCTTTCGCTTGGCGACCGAACTCCGGAATTTCATATCCTTTTGCACGGAATACTTTCCCTTTTGAAGTGAAGAAAAGAATTGTATCGTGTGTAGACGTGAATAATAAATGTTCTACGAAGTCATCTTCATTCGTTCCCATACCTTGTACACCACGGCCACCGCGTTTTTGCGAGCGGTACGTGTTTGCAGCTAAACGTTTAATATAACCGTTATGTGTTAATGTAAGTACCGAGTTTTCACGAGGAATTAAATCTTCGTCTTCAATCATTTCTAAGCCGCCAGCTGTAATTTCTGTACGGCGGTCATCACTGTAACGCTCTTTAATATCCGTCATTTCTGTGCGGATAATCTCGACTACTTTCGCTTCATCAGCTAAAATCGCTTTTAATTCATCGATTAACTTTAAAAGTTCCTGATACTCAGCCTCAATTTTTTCGCGTTCCAATCCGCTTAAACGCACAAGACGCATGTCTAAAATTGCTTGTGCCTGGCGTTCAGATAAATTAAAGCGCTCCATTAATTGAGGTCTTGCTTCTTCACCGCTGCGAGAAGCTCGGATAATAGAAATAATTTCATCAATATGATCAAGCGCAATACGTAAACCTTCTAAAATATGTGCACGTTCCTCTGCTTTTCGAAGTTCGAATGCAGTACGACGTTTAATAACTACTTTCTGGTGTTCTAAGTAATGATAAAGCACTTCTTTTAGACTTAATACTTTTGGCTGCCCGTCAACTAGCGCAAGCATATTTACACCAAAGCTTGATTGCATCGCTGTTTGCTTGAATAAATTGTTCAATACGACATTTGCATTGGCATCACGGCGTACTTCAATCACTATACGCATACCATTACGGTCTGATTCATCACGTAAATTAGTAATGCCATCGATTTTTTTGTCGCGAACTAACTCAGCAATTTTTTCAATTAGTTTTGCTTTGTTAACCTGATATGGCAATTCGTGTACTAAAATTGTCTCTTTGCCGTTTGAAGCTTGTTCAATTTCTACTTTAGCCCGAATTGTCAGTGAACCACGGCCCGATTCATATGCACGGCGAATACCGCTGCGCCCTAGAATAATTCCCCCTGTAGGGAAGTCAGGACCTGGAATGATTTCCATTAGCTCTTCTGTCGAAATACCTGGATTATCAGCTACTGCCAATACACCGTCAATTACTTCTCCAAGATGATGGGGCGGTATATTTGTAGCCATACCTACTGCGATACCAGAAGCACCATTCACCAATAGATTCGGATAGCGTGCCGGCAATACTAAAGGTTCATTTTCACTGCCATCATAGTTCGGTCCATAATCAATCGTATCTTTGTTAATATCGCGCAACATTTCCATCGCGATTTTAGACATACGTGATTCTGTATAACGCATTGCTGCTGCACCGTCACCATCAACAGAACCAAAGTTACCATGGCCATCGACTAGCATATAACGGTAGCTGAAGTCTTGCGCCATACGCACCATTGCATCATAAATTGATGAGTCACCGTGAGGGTGGAATTTACCCATTACGTCCCCTACAATACGGGCACTCTTTTTATATGGTTTATCTGAAGTATTTCCTAGCTCCTGCATACCATAGAGGATACGACGATGTACTGGTTTAAGCCCATCACGTACGTCTGGTAAGGCACGCGAAACGATAACGCTCATCGCATAGCTTAAGAAAGATGATTTAATTTCTGTTGTAATATTTCTAGATTCAATATGTCCATGCTGAATGTCAGACAAAATAAGGACCTCCTTCCAATTGCACTAACTAATCAATTATGTCCAAGCATAATTGCATCCTTCAGCGGGTGTTTGAAAACCCGCTGAAGGATGTTAAATATCCAAGTCTTGCACGTATACTGCATTTTCTTCGATAAAATCACGACGAGGTGCAACTTCATCACCCATTAAGTGATCGAAAATTTTATCCGCTTCAATTGCATCA
Source organism: Solibacillus isronensis (assembly GCF_023715405.1). Classification (NCBI taxonomy): domain Bacteria; kingdom Bacillati; phylum Bacillota; class Bacilli; order Caryophanales; family Caryophanaceae; genus Solibacillus; species Solibacillus isronensis. The sequence goes on along the minus strand of NZ_JAMBOC010000005.1, from coordinate 166,159 downwards.
TCCAATTCTACTCGAATTAAAGTACGGTGCTCTGGATCCATTGTTGTATCCCATAATTGCGTTGCATTCATTTCCCCTAAACCTTTATAACGCTGTACATTAGGCTTCGGTAACTTCGGAAGACGGTTTAAAATATCTTCTAACTCCTGATCCGAGTAGCAGTATTCAACATGCTTCCCTTGTTTCACCTGATAAAGCGGTGGTTTTGCGGCATATACATAGCCTGCTTCGATTAACGGACGCATGAAACGGAAGAAGAATGTCAGCAATAGCACACGAATATGTGCCCCATCGACATCGGCATCCGTCATAATGACGATTTTGTGATAACGTGCTTTCTCTAAATTAAACTCTTCCCCAATACCAGTACCGAATGCTGTAATCATTGCACGGATTTCAGCATTAGATAAAATACGGTCCAAGCGTGCTTTCTCAACGTTAAGGATTTTCCCGCGCAGTGGTAAGATCGCCTGGAAATGACGGTCACGGCCTGATTTAGCAGATCCACCGGCAGAGTCACCCTCTACAATATAAATCTCAGATTCAGCAGGGTTTGTCGAAGAACAGTCTGCTAATTTACCTGGTAAGCTTGAAACTTCCAATGCAGATTTACGACGTGTAAATTCACGAGCCTTTTTCGCTGCTACACGCGCACGTGCCGCCATTGTACCTTTTTCGATAACTTGGCGCGCAACCGTTGGATTTTCAAGTAGGAAACGTTCAAATCCGTCTGAGAATAAAGCATTTGTAATCTGACTTACTTCAGAGTTTCCAAGTTTTGTTTTAGTTTGGCCCTCAAATTGAGGTTCCGGGTGCTTTATTGATACGATTGCGGTTAAACCTTCACGAACATCTTCGCCTGTAAGGTTGGCATCCGATTCTTTAATCAAGTTTGATTTGCGGGCATAGTCGTTAATAACACGTGTTAAGGCCGTTTTAAAGCCTGATTCGTGCGTACCACCTTCATACGTGTTGATGTTGTTGGCAAAGGACATAATATTAGAGCTGAAGCCTGCATTATACTGCATGGCAATTTCAACCGTAATGCCTTCTTTTTCGCCTAACACATCAATCGGTACATGGATAGGGTCTTTATTTTCGTTTATATGCTCAACATATTCACGAATACCACCCTCAAAGTGGAATGTTTCAGAACGTTCCTGTCCTATGCGCTCATCTGCAATCGTAAGGCTGATGCCACGATTTAAGTAAGCTAATTCACGGATACGTGTCGCTAAAATATCGTATTCATAAACTGTTGTTTCTTTAAATATTTCGCTGTCAGCTTTAAATCGAGTTGTTGTACCTGTATGGTCTGTTTCACCAACCACTGTTAACTTTTGAACCGTTTGACCGCGCTCAAAAATAATTTCATGGATTTTACCATCGCGGTGTACTTGAACAATTGTCTGACTTGATAATGCGTTTACTACAGAAGCACCAACACCGTGAAGACCACCTGATACTTTATAGCCTCCGCCGCCAAATTTACCGCCGGCGTGCAGTACTGTCATAATTACTTCAACAGCAGGCATACCCATTTTTTCTTGAATATCTACGGGAATACCACGACCGTTATCTTCTACGCGAATCCAATTGTCTTGTTCAATTGTTACTGTGATTCCTGTACAATAACCTGCTAAAGCTTCATCAATACTATTATCAACAATTTCCCAAACTAAATGGTGCAATCCTTTTGAACTTGTTGAACCAATATACATACCCGGACGTTTTCGAACAGCCTCTAATCCTTCTAATACTTGTATTTGATCCGCATCATAAGATTGCTGGACTTTATTATCTTCTAAAGCCACTATTGTTCACCTACTCTTTCATAACTATCAGTATGCTTCTTTATTACGTATTTCAATGCACTTATGGTTGTTCAATTGTTCCTTGTGTGACGTGGAACAATTTTGCGTGCTGTATTGTGTCATGGTGAATACCTTCTACACTCGTTGTTGTAACGAATGTCTGGACCTCACCTTGAATTGTATTTAATAAATGTGATTGGCGGTAATCATCCAATTCAGATAAAACATCATCCAATAAAAGAATCGGAGTCTCCTTCGTTTCCTGTTTGATAAGTTCAATTTCGGCAAGTTTTAAAGATAATGCCGTTGTGCGTTGCTGCCCTTGTGAGCCGTATACTTGAACATCATAATCATTGACAAAAAACTGCAGATCGTCCCGATGAGGACCTATAAGTGTTACGCCTCTTTCAATTTCACGCTGCTTCACTTCTTCTAGTTTCTTTGTTAAGTAATCCGCCATTTCTTCAGTAGTCCAGCTTGCTTCCATCCCTGTTACAGGACGGTATTTTATGACAAGCTTTTCTAATCCCCGCGAAATGCCAAAGTGAATCGGTTCAGCCCAATCTTGTAAAAGCTCGATAAACTGAAATCTTTTACGGATAATTTGAATTGCCGCCTGCACATATTGTTCTGTATAAATTTCAAACATCACATCAGATGCGAGTGATTGTTTTCCCGCATTCTTTTTTAGTAAATGATTACGTTGTTTCAAAATCTTTTGGAATGTTAGTAAATCATGTAAGTAAACTGGGGAAATTTGTCCGATTTCCATATCGATGAATCTTCGGCGAATTTGGGGGCTGCCCTTTACGATATTCAAATCTTCCGGTGCAAACATTACTACATTCATCTGTCCGATATAATTGCTTAGTTTCATTTGTTCAAGATGATTGATTTTGCCCTTTTTGCCTTTTTTTGAAATCGTCAATTCGATAGGAACGCCACCGTAACGCTTATTTACCACACCTTCTATTTTACCATAATCCGCATCCCAACGTATTAATTCTTTATCGTTCGCGGTACGATGAGATTTGGCCATCGCTAGTACATAGATTGATTCCATTACATTTGTTTTTCCTTGAGCATTTTCCCCAATAAAAACATTAATCTTATCTGAAAAATCCAGTGTTAACGATTCATAGTTACGATAATTTGTTAGCTGCAAGCGCTCGATGTTCATTAATTAATTTTCTCCGTTTTCAATAAATGCATCGACAATTTTGTAACGTCCTACACCAGGAATATTAATTACATCCCCATGACGCAATTTTTTTCCGCGGCGATCTTCCACTTCTCCATTTACGTATACTTCATGTTCACTTAAAAACCACTTTGCCATACCGCCGGAGCTAATTGTATCTGTCATTTTCAGCGCTTGACCAAGCGTAATAAATTCTGTATCAATTACTAATTCATTCAACGTAATTCATCCTCCACTTAAATAAAGTCTTATCATTCTATCATACCTAAAAATCGTACATAAGTAAAAAAGGAAAGGTCTCAATAACAAGTTAAGACCATTCCTTTTAGAATTTTTATTGAATTTTAGTAAGTACGTACCGGTAAAATCAATTGCAGTATTGCATCATCTGCAACAGAACGTAAGATGAACGGGCGCATTGCACCTGTAAATTCAATTACTACATCTTGTCCATCAATCGCTTTTAAGGCTTCCATCATATATTTTGCACTAAATGAAATCTTCAATGTTTCACCTTCCAGACTTTCCACTTGGATCTGCTCTTCGACTTTACCAATCTCAGGTGAATTTGATGAAATTTCGACTGTTTGATTTTCCAGTGTTTCAAAACGAACGACATTATTACGATCTTCACGAGCTAAAAGTGAAGCACGGTCAATTGCCTGCAATAAAGATTTTCCGTTAATCGTAATCATTGTTTTAAACTCTTCCGGAATTAAACGTGATGTATCCGGATAGTTGCCTTCTAAAAGACGAGAGAAGAACAGGACATCATCTGTTTTAAATAATACATGCTGGTTTGTCAGTACGATTTGAACAGGATTATTTGTGTCTTCTAAAATCTTGTTTAATTCATTTAAGCTTTTACCTGGAATTACGACTGAAGTAATATCATTTGGTAAATTTTCAAGATTTACTTTACGACGTGCTAAACGGTGACTATCCGTTGCAACGCATATTAATGCATCGCCTTCAACTTTCCAGTTTACACCTGTCAACACCGGACGGCTTTCCGATGTCGCTACAGCAAATACAGTTTCTCTAATAACTGATTTTAATAAATCTGTTGGAATCGTAAATTGGCGGTCAGCAGCAATTTCAGGTAACTGTGGATATTCCGTTGCATCTAGGCCGATAAGGTGGAACTCTGATTTACCTGAACGGATAATAGTTGCATAGCCGTTTGTAATTTCGATTTCCACTTCATTAGTAGGCAATTTACGGATAATTTCATTGTACATACGAGCTTGTAGCACAATAGAGCCTGTTTGTGTAATATCCATAATCTGTTCGCCATTTTCTTCTACAGGAATGAAAGTCTGGATTGTAATGTCTGCATCACTACCAGTTAACGTCATACCTTCGTTTGTAACATCGATTTTAATCCCCGTTAAAATAGGGATCGTCGTTTTGGAACTTACGGCTTTCATTACATCGTTTAATCCTGCTAAAAGACGATCACGTAAAATAGTAAATTTCATTAGTTTACCTCTCTTATATAATTAATTATTTATTTAAAGATATTAATAGATATAGTAATAGGGCCTGTGAATTTGTGGATAACCCCTAATTTAAACAGGCAGAGCACGCTATCCACATGTTGATAAGCTGTGAATAGGTATGTGTGAAAAACATAAAGTTATACACAGAGATTATTTACCTAACATACTACGTATTTGTTTAATATCCTGCTGAAGCTGCTGATCTGTTTTAAGTAAGGAAGAAATCTTTTCATGGGCATGGATTACTGTTGTATGATCACGGCCTCCAAACTCCTCACCAATTTTAGGTAATGAGTAATCTGTTAGCTCACGCGATAAATACATCGCCACTTGACGAGGATAAGCAATCGATTTTGTCCGGCGCTTAGCCTTAAAATCTTCCAGACGTATACTGTAATGTTCACCAGTTGCAGTTTGAATATCTAAAATCGAAATCATGCGCGGTTTTGAATTTGGCATAATATCTTTTAAAGCTTCTGCAGCAAGTTCAGGCGAAACATCCATATTTACTAAAGATGAATAGGCCACAACCCGTATTAATGCCCCTTCAAGTTCACGAATATTTGTATCAACCTGATTGGCAATATAAAGCATGACTTCATTTGGAATATCGAGTCCATCAGCTTTGGCCTTCTTACGTAAAATAGCAATACGTGTTTCCAAATCTGGTGGTGCAATATCTGTAATTAGTCCCCATTCAAAGCGTGAACGCAAACGGTCCTCTAAAGTAGGGATTTCCTTTGGAGGGCGGTCACTTGAGATGACAATCTGCTTTGATTCTTCATGCAGTGTGTTGAATGTATGGAAGAATTCCTCTTGTGTAGATTCCTTACCAGCCAAAAATTGAATATCGTCAATTAGCAGTACATCAACATTGCGGTATTTATTTCGAAAATCGATTGTTTTATTATCACGGATGGAGTTTATGAACTCATTTGTGAACTTTTCAGATGATAAATAGACGACATTTGCTGTCGGATTATGTTCTTTTACATAATGGCCAATTGCATGCATTAAGTGAGTTTTTCCTAAACCTACCCCCCCATAAATAAAGAACGGGTTGTAAGCTTTTGCGGGTGCTTCTGCTACAGCTAAGCTCGCTGCATGGGCAAAGCGGTTACCGGAACCAATAACGAATGTATCAAATGTGTACTTTGGATTGAGCATACCCGGGGTAATGTCATGGTGTTCACTTGATTTTGCTTGAGTAATTGGGGGCGGTAGTTCAAAGTCGTCTGCCGTCTGATCTTTCTGGACAACAAAATTAATGACTAGATCCTCTCCAGTTAACTCGTTTAATATTCCTGTAATCATATGGATGTAATATTGTTCAAGCCAATCGCGGGCAAAAGAGTTAGGCGCGGAAATCGTCACTTTTGTGCCACTATGCGCAAGAAGTTTTGTTGATTTCAGCCAAGTATCAAAGCTCGGTTTCGAGATTTTCTGTTCAGCTTGGGCAAGGACGGCATTCCATAGGTTTTCTAAATGTTCCAAGCTCTTTCTTCCTTTCATTAATTCATTTCACATTCGATTCGTATATTTAAATGACAAGGCTCATACTAACCAAAATTAGATGAGAGTCTTTTTTATGTGAATTTCCTTACAATGCAAACTTTCTTGCTTACGAAAAAAGAAAGGCTCTGTTAAATGATTAATAGTAAACAGAGCTATAAAATATATATTTTATAATTAAAAAGGAGTTCATACACATAACCACAAGTTGTGGATAAAGGTTGTTCTAGAGTATGGGAAATCTTTGTCCACAGATTATCAACAATTGTGGATAATATATTTCCCAGAAAAGAATTCCACAAAGTAAAACACAGTTATCGTATCAAATAAAGTTAGGTATTTCAATACTTAAACGATCTTATCCACATAATCATATGTTATATACATAACAGTTGTCCACAGGTTTGTTATATGTGAGAAACCTGTAGATAAGCGCTGTGGATAATTTTTAAGAGCAAAAATACTATTCACAGCATAAACGTAAATTAATTTTATAAATTGTGGATAACTGAGAGTGTGGATCAGGAAAGGGATTTATATGAGGTTTATAGAGAAAAAGAGAAAAATTATAATGAGGCATTGACAAACAGGTTTTATTCTTTATATAATATCATGGTCTGTATGTAGAGATAGATATAGTAACGCTCGAATTCAGGAGGTGTATATAAATGAAACGCACGTACCAACCTAAAAAACGTAAGCACTCTAAAGTTCACGGTTTCCGCGCTCGTATGAGCACTAAAAACGGCCGTAACGTATTAGCTCGCCGTCGTAAAAAAGGAAGAAAAGTATTATCAGCATAAGTCCACTGAGCCACATCAGTGGTCTTTTTTTTCTTTTATCGTTGTTGAATGAGCAAAAAAAGTACCAATGATTAGATGGAGCAGGTGAATGGATCATGAATAAACGCCAACGTATAAAGAAAAATGAAGATTTTCAAAAGGTGTTTAAAAAAGGTAAGTCGTTTGCGAATCGCCAATTTGTTGTATATTGCTTGAAAAAGGAAGAACAACAGGCGTTTCGTATTGGCTTATCAGTGAGCAAAAAAGTAGGAAATGCGGTCACTCGGGTTCAAGTGAAACGCTATATTCGCCAAGCTTTTCTGGAATTAAAAGATGAAGTAAAACAAGATATGGACTATGTTATTATCGCCAGAACGCAGGCGGCCACACTGGATTTTCACGAAACCAAAAAAAGCTTGCAGCATGTTTTAAAGGTTGCAAGAGTATATAAAGGATAGTTCCACAATTAATTGTTTATCATTCATTGCTCTATTCTTTGAATTTACAGAACAATTAGTAGTGTACGAACGTCCATAATGGTAAAATATTGTCATAAAAATTGAATAGGTTTGCTTTAGGAGGAAGAAGGTTGAAGAAAAATCTATGGATAATGCTGTCACTTGTTTCAGTAGTATTACTGCTATCAGGCTGTACAGAATTTGACCAACCAATTTCATCTGAAAGTGATGGCTTTTGGAATGAATATATTGTTTGGCCATTAGTATCATTTATCAAGCTTTTTGCTGATATGTTTGAAGGTAATGCGGCGAATTATGCATTTGCAATTATTATCGTAACTGTTATTATTCGTCTAATCATTCTGCCTTTAACTATCAAACAAGTAAAAAGTTCTAAGAAAATGCAGGAAATGCAACCGAAATTAAAAGAGCTGCAAGCAAAATACAGCTCAAAAGACGCGGCAACTCAGCAAAAATACCAGCAGGAAATGATGCAGTTAATGCAGACTTCAGGTGTTAACCCATTAGCTGGATGTTTACCGATTCTTATCCAAATGCCGATCTTAATCGGTTTCTATCATGCGATTAGCCGTATGAATGCAACACCGGATGCATTTGAATTAGGGACATTTTTAGCGGTTCCATTAGCAGAGCCTAGTATTGTATTTGCTGTTATCGCAGGTCTTATCCAGTACGTTGTATTAATGACTGGACCAGCAGTAGATAACCCACAAATGAAAATTATGATGTACATCATGCCATTAATGATCGTTGGTTTCGGTATTATTTTACCTGCCGCGTTATCATTATATTGGGTAGTCGGGAACTTTGTATCTGTATTACAAAACCTTGTTATTTACAAACCTTGGAATAAAAATAAACCGGATGCTACCGATGCTAAAGGAGCGAAATAAGTGAAACAAACTACGCAAATAGGCGCAACAGTAGAAGAAGCGATCTCATTAGCGTTACAAAAGCTTGGCCATACTCGTGAACAAGTTGATGTGGAAGTTTTACAAGAGGGTAAAAAAGGATTTTTAGGTTTTGGGGCACGAAATGCTGAAGTTCGTGTCACTGTAAAGGAAATTGTTCAGCAGCAAGTGGATCAAGAGACGACTTCAGATTCTGCATCTGATGTGGAAGAACTGACAATTGTCGAGGAAACAATCGAGAATGAGCCGGTTTCATCTAATGAAGATCAATCAATTCACCATGAACAACAACAAGTGGATCCTATTGAAGAGGCAAAAGGGTATTTAACGAATATTGCTTTAGGAATGGGAATTACAGATTTAACAATTGACCATGAAACAGATGGCAAACATGTTTCATTTAAGTTATCGAGCGAGAAAGCAGCGTTATTAATTGGAAAGCGTGGCCTTACATTAAATGCGCTTCAACATTTAACTCAGCTCATTCTTAATAAAACAGCCAAATCGTTTATGATTTTACAAATGGATGTGGAAGATTATCGTGAGCGACGTCAAGTAGCGCTTGAACAGCTGGCATTACGCATGGCGGACAAGGCTATTCGAACACGAAAACCCGTATCATTTGAACCGATGGCATCTTATGAACGAAAAATTATTCATAATGCCCTGGCAAATCGTATAGATATCGAAACGCACTCAGAAGGTGTCGAACCAAATCGATATTTAGTCATAGAGCCAGTAAAATAATATACAGACAGTTTTCGACCTATTCTTTTGGATAGGTCGTTTTTTTAATGAAAGATCGAACCAAATCTACATTACTTTAGATTTTAATTAAAATATGTTAGTCTAAATTGTTAGTTAGTATAGCACGGATGTGATTTATCCACATGTGGATAACACTGAAATAGGAGGATATAAATGGAATTCGATACGATTGCTGCGATTTCCACTCCAATGGGAGAAGGAGCTATTGCGATTGTTCGTCTGAGCGGCGATGAGGCGGTAGCGATTGCAGATAAAATATTTAAATCACCAAATCATAAGCGTTTGACGGAAGTTGCGACACATACGATCCATTACGGACATCTGATCGACCCGAAAACGGATGAAGTGGTAGAGGAAGTTATGTTGAGCTTAATGCGCGGACCGAAAACATTTACGCGAGAAGATGTTGTCGAAATCAATTGTCATGGCGGTATTGTGTCTGTTAACCGAGTATTACAGCTTGTCTTACGTTACGGTGCACGTTTAGCAGAGCCTGGGGAATTTACGAAACGTGCATTTTTAAATGGCCGTATCGACTTATCACAGGCAGAAGCGGTAATGGATTTAATACGTGCAAAAACTGACCGCGCGATGAATGTTGCGCTTGGCCAGATGGATGGGAAGCTTTCTCGTCTTATTACTTCTTTACGCCAGGCATTATTAGAGACGTTGGCACAAGTGGAAGTAAACATTGATTATCCGGAATATGACGATGTAGAAGAAATGACGATTCCTGTACTTCTTGAAAAGTGCGGTTGGGTACGAGAGGAAATAATTAAATTACTTCAAACATCATCTCAAGGTAAAATTTTACGTGAAGGTTTATCTACCGTTATTTTAGGACGTCCAAACGTAGGTAAATCATCTCTTTTAAATAGTTTGGTTCAAGAAAATAAAGCGATTGTAACCGACATTGCAGGCACAACTCGTGATATTATTGAAGAATACGTAAATGTACGTGGAGTTCCTTTACGTTTAGTTGATACAGCAGGTATTCGGGAAACAGAAGATATTGTTGAACGAATCGGAGTTGAACGTTCGAGAGAGGCATTAAAAGATGCCGATTTAATATTGCTTGTATTAAATTACGGAGAAGAGCTTACAGAAGAAGATGAACGCCTTTTTGAAACGATTCAGGCGATGGATTATATTGTCGTTGTCAACAAGACAGATATCGAACGCAAAATCGATTTAAACCGTGTTCATGAATTGGCTGGAAAACATCGTGTCGTAACGACTTCGTTATTGAAAGAAGAAGGTGTAATCGAGCTGGAAGAAGCGATTGCAGCATTGTTCTTTGAAGGGCAAGTAGAAGCGAATGATTTAACATATGTATCAAATGCGCGACATATTGCGCTATTGCATCAAGCTCAACAGGTGATTGAGGATGCGCTTGCTGCAGCAGAATCAGGTGTACCTGTCGATATGATTCAAATCGATGTGACACGTACATGGGAAATTCTTGGTGAAATTATTGGAGATACTGTACAGGAAAGCTTAATTAATCAGCTATTCTCGCAGTTCTGTTTAGGGAAATAAATCGGAATAAAAGAGAGGAAGAACAACATGTCAATACAATACGAAGCAGGTAATTTTGACGTAATCGTTGTTGGTGCAGGACATGCAGGTGTGGAATCTGCCTATGCAGCTGCGAAAATGGGTGCTAAAACACTCATGCTTACAATTAACTTAGATATGATTGCGTTTATGCCTTGTAATCCATCAGTCGGCGGACCTGCGAAAGGAATCGTTGTTCGCGAAATTGATGCACTTGGCGGTTTAATGGGACGCATTATCGATAAAACACATATTCAAATGCGCATGTTAAATACCGGGAAAGGTCCAGCAGTACGTGCTTTACGTGCACAAGCGGATAAATTCCAGTATCAGCATGAAATGAAACGGGTTTTGGAAGAAGAAGAAAACCTTCAAATTCATCAGGCAATGGTCGATGAACTAATTGTAGAGGATGGCGAAGTAAAAGGTGTTATTACACAAGTTGGAGCAATTTACCGTGCACCGGCTGTCATCATTACTACAGGTACGTTTTTACGTGGGGAAATTATTTTAGGAAATCTGAAATATTCTTCAGGTCCAAACAACCAGCAGCCATCGATTAAATTAGCGGATAACTTAAAAGAATTAGGGTTTGACTTAATTCGTTTTAAAACAGGAACACCACCACGTGTAAACAACCGTACAATTGATTATTCAAAAACGGAAATTCAACCTGGTGATGATGTACCCCGTGCATTCAGTTTTGAAACAACAGAATATATTATGGATCAGCTTCCTTGCTGGTTAACTTATACAACAGAAGAAACACATCGTACAATTGAGGAAAACCTGCACTTGTCTCCAATGTTTTCAGGGATGATTAAAGGGACAGGTCCACGTTACTGCCCATCAATTGAAGATAAAGTAACGCGCTTTAACGATAAGCCGCGTCACCAGATTTTCCTTGAGCCTGAAGGACGCAATACACGTGAAGTATATGTCCAAGGTTTATCGACAAGCTTACCAGAGCATGTTCAAAAGAAATTAATCGCATCGATTCCTGGTTTAGAGAATGCCGAAATGATGCGTGCAGGCTATGCGATTGAGTACGATTCAGTTATTCCTACACAATTATGGCCAACATTAGAAACGAAAAAAATCCAAGGTCTTTATACAGCAGGTCAAATTAACGGTACTTCAGGCTATGAAGAAGCAGCAGGGCAAGGGTTAATGGCCGGAATGAATGCCGCAGCAAAAGTATTAGGCCGTGAAGAAATTATTTTAGACCGTTCAGATGCCTATATCGGTGTATTAATTGACGACCTAGTTACAAAAGGTACGAATGAACCTTACCGTCTATTAACTTCACGTGCAGAGTACCGTCTTCTATTACGTCATGACAATGCAGATTTACGTTTAACTGAAATCGGTTATAAAGCAGGGATGATTACAGAAGATCGTTACGCGAAGTTCCAAGTGAAAAAAGCACAGATTGAACAGGAAATTGCACGTCTGCGTGAAATTATCATTAAGCCGAATGAGACGACACAAGAAGTCATCCGCAATGCTGGCGGCGCGGAGCTAAAAGATGGTATCCGCGGAGCAGACCTTTTAAAACGTACTGAAATGACGTATGATTTAGTTGCTTCCCTAACTCCATCAGAAGTGGAACTTTCAGGTGATGTAAAAGAGCAGATTGAAATTCAATTAAAATATGAAGGGTATATTCAAAAAGCACTTCAGCAAGTAGAAAAAATGAAGAAGCTTGAGGATAAGAAAATCCCTGAAAATATCGATTATGATGCTATTCCAAGCTTGGCGACAGAAGCACGCATGAAGCTTAAAAGTGTTCAGCCGCTTTCAATTGCTCAAGCATCACGTATTTCAGGTGTAAACCCTGCAGATGTTTCAATTTTACTTGTCTATATTGAGCAAGGTAAAATTGCAAAAGTAACTACGAATTGAATGATGTGAGCGTCTTTATCCAAAAAAGGCGCTCATTCTTTAATATGGAGGAGTCATTTTATGAACGAAAAGCAATTTATCGAAGCATTGAAGGAAAAGGGTATTGAGCTTTCAGAACACCAGATTGCGCAGTTTAAAAAATATTTTGAGCTTTTAGTTGAGTGGAATGAAAAAATGAACTTAACGGCAATTACGGATTTGGAAGGCGTTTATTTAAAGCACTTCTATGATTCAATCAGTGCGTCATTTTATTTTGATTTTACAAAAGTGACAACAGTATGCGATGTTGGTGCAGGTGCAGGATTCCCAAGTATCCCTATTAAAATTTGCTTCCCGCATTTACAAATTACGATTGTCGATTCACTTAATAAACGAATTACATTTTTAAATCATTTAACAAATGAGTTAAACTTGGATCATATGATATTTGTCCATGCCCGTGCTGAAGAGTTTGGTCAAAATACAGCATACCGTGAAAAATTTGATGTTGTCACAGCCCGCGCGGTAGCACGTCTTTCTGTATTATCAGAGCTATGTATTCCATTAGCAAAAGAAGGCGGTTATTTTGTTGCATTAAAAGCTGCAGCAGGTGCAGAAGAATTAAAAGATGCGACGAAAGCCATCTCAACATTAGGCGGAAAATTAATAGAGGAGTTTGCATTCCATTTACCGGTAGAGGAAAGCGAACGTTCACTTTATGTATTTGATAAAGTAAAATCAACACCAAAAAAATACCCGCGTAAACCAGGTGTTCCTAATAAAACACCAATTAAATAAAAAAGTTAACCAAATTTGAATATATCCGTCTTTTGCTGCATATATATTTATATTTATGTTTTTTTAGTGGATAGAAAAATATAAGTTTATTTTGAAATACAAATGGGTAAAGACATTATTTTGTCCTATTTTAGGCGAAATCTGTCTTTCTCGTAAATTACTATTCATTGAACACTGTACATTTTTGAATGAATCAGAAATAATATTGTATATGAGGTAGACAGTTTCCTAAAGGTGGTGCCACACGGATGAAAAGTACTTTTTCACGTTTTTTCGGAGGCGGGAGCAAAGAGCCTGAAGTAGAAAGTGAAGTAGAAGTAATAGAGAATATCTCGATGGCTTCAGAAGAAGTAGTTAAAATTCCAATAGACAAAATCATTCCGAACCGTTATCAGCCACGTACAGTTTTTGATGATGAGAAGATTGAAGAATTAGCAAGAACTATTCATACACATGGCGTCATTCAACCAATTGTGATTCGTCCAATTAATAATGACGCAGATAAATATGAAATAATTGCCGGTGAGCGACGTTATCGAGCGATGAAATCCCTACAATGGACAGAAGTGCCTGCTATTGTACGCAATTTAAATGATCGAGAAACGGCGTCTATTGCCCTGATTGAAAACCTTCAACGTGAGGAATTAACAGCAATTGAAGAAGCGCTTGCTTATCAACAATTATTAGGGTTGCATCAGCTTACACAAGAAGCGCTTGCACAACGTCTTGGTAAAGGCCAATCAACAGTTGCTAATAAATTGCGTTTATTAAAGTTGCCTCAATTTGTTCAGGATGCTATTTTAAATCGTGAAATTTCGGAACGTCATGCCCGGGCTTTAATTGTAATCAAAGATGAGCAATTACAAATGCAGCTCATTGCAGCGACGAAAGAGTTTGATTGGAATGTTAGACAGCTTGAAGAGCAAATTCAAAAAATTCTAAATCCCGATGAGCCAGAGATAAAAAAACGTAAACCAAGCAGAAAAGCGATTAGCAAAGATGTGCGTATTGCCCTTAATACGATTAAGCAGTCGTTATCGATGGTGACGAAAAGTGGAATTAATGTAAAAACGGAGGAAGAGGATACAGACGATTACTACCAAATCACTGTAAAAATTCCGAAGAAAAAATAAATTATTGAACTGCCCGAAAGATAACGACTTTCTAGGCAGTTTTTTTAGTAGATTAGTAGGTTTGGCAAGTTTTTTGAAATATTTTTATCGTTTTCTAACATTTTTTGTTAAGATAAGAGAAACAGTATTATAAAAGGAAGATTTAGTCATCCGGGATTTTTAGACTTTAAAAATATACCTAAATTGAAGTGATGAAAGCAGGTGCGGATATTGGGACGTATTATTGCGATAGCCAATCAAAAAGGTGGCGTTGGAAAAACGACAACCTCTGTTAACTTAAGTGCATGTTTAGCTTTTTTAGGAAAGAAAGTATTAATAATCGATATCGACCCACAAGGTAACGCTTCAAGCGGATTAGGTGTTCGAAAAGGTGATTTAGAAAGCTGTGTATACGACGTACTGATCAATGATGAAGATATTAAAGGTGTCATCCAACAAACGGATGTAGAAAATTTATATATTGTCCCTGCTACAATATCATTGGCAGGTGCTGAAATTGAGCTTGTGTCCACAATTTCCCGTGAAGTTCGACTGAAAAAATCATTGCAGGAGATTAAAAATAATTTTGATTTCATTATTATTGATTGTCCGCCATCACTTGGCTTATTAACAATTAATGCGCTGACTGCCTCCGATGCGCTGATTATCCCGGTCCAATGTGAATATTACGCATTAGAGGGGTTGAGCCAGTTGCTTTCAACAGTCCGCCTTGTCCAAAAACATTTGAACAAGGAGTTAATGATTGATGGCGTGTTGCTAACAATGCTGGATGCCCGTACGAATTTAGGACTTCAAGTGATTGATGAAGTAAAACGCTATTTCCAGGATAAAGTATATCGTTCGATCATTCCGCGTAATGTGCGGTTAAGTGAGGCACCGAGCCATGGTAAACCGGTAATTTTATATGATTCAAAATCACGCGGAGCAGAAATTTACTTAGAGTTTGCAAGGGAAGTGATTAAAAATGGTTAAAGGTTTAGGTAAAGGAATTGATGCGCTTTTTCGTGAAGAGGCCGTACATAAAGAAGACCAGGTACAGCAAATTGCAGTAGGGAAAATTTTAGCAAATCCATTTCAGCCACGTAAAATCTTTGATGAGACTGCAATTGAAGAATTAGCAAGCTCTATTATTGAACATGGTATTATTCAACCGATTGTTGTCCGTAAAAATGCTAGGAAATATGAAATTGTAGCAGGTGAACGCCGTTATCGTGCGGCTGTCAGTGCAGGTTTAACAGAAGTACCTGTCATTGTAAAAGACTTTAATGAGCAGCAAATGATGGAAGTTGCTATTTTGGAAAACTTGCAACGCGAAGATTTAACGCCAATTGAAGAGGCAGAAGCATACAACAGTTTAATTGTGAAACTGAATTTTACACAAGATGATTTAGCGAAACGATTAGGAAAAAGCCGTCCGCATATTGCGAACTTAATCCGTCTGTTGCAGTTACCTGAAGACATTCGAGACCTTGTCAACGAAGGGAAACTGACAATGGGGCATGGCCGTGCATTACTTGGATTAAAAAATAAACGGCGTATACCTGAAGTGGCACAAAAAGTAATAAAGGACCACCTTAATGTTCGCCAATTGGAAAAGTATATTCAAGATTTAAATGAGGCCGTTTCACGTGAAACAAAGCCGACAAAAAAGGATATTCATACACAGGCAACGGAGTCTCAATTACGTGATTATTTTGGAACACAAGTACAAATCAAAAAAGCTAAGAATAAAGGTAAAATTGAAATTGAATTTTATTCAGATGATGATTTGCACCGCATTTTGGAAATATTAAATATGGAACAAGAATAAAAAGTGCTGAGCGAAAAGTTTCAGCACTTTTTTTGTGAACAGTTATAATATAAAAAAATACTACATAATGTTGAATTTGTTAGACGGCAAATAGAAAGAGGGAAATTCATGGTATTACTAGGTTCTCTGTTAAATGCATTATTTATTATAATCGGTGCGTTGGTCGGCCGTATCTTTAAAAATATTCCGGAATCCATGCAGCAAACAGTGTTATCAATTATCGGTTTAGTTGTGGCGCTTTTAGGAATTCAAATGGGATTGGAGAGTACGAATTTCATTCTCCTTATAGTCAGTTTAATCATTGGTGCGGTCATCGGTGAATGGCTCGACCTTGAAGGAAAGTTTAATCGCTTTGGTCAATGGATTGAGTCCATTTTTGGAAAACGTGCACAAAAAGGAACGATTGCAGAGGGGTTTGTTACTGCAACGCTCATTTTTGTTATTGGCTCCATGGGGATTCTCGGTGCTCTTGATAGTGGTTTGCGCAATGATCACAATATTCTTATCACTAAAGGGATTATCGATGGATTTATGTCGATTATATTAAGTTCAACATTAGGAATCGGTGTCTTACTATCGGCGGTTCCTGTACTTTTATATCAAGGCTCGATTGCATTATTTGCAGGTGTTATTAGTACATATATTCCTAGTGAAGCATTGGATCTATTTATCACAGAAATGACAGCGACGGGCGGTATTATGATTATGGCAATCGGTTTGAATATTGCCGGATTAACGAAAATCCGTATAGCCAATCTGCTGCCAGCGATTTTGATGGTCGGGATACTCGTTGCGATTATTTTTCCGTTTCAGTAAATGGCGCTGCCATGCTAAAACAAGTGCCCGAACGATTTTATCACTCATAGAATACGTAACATGCAGTCTCGTATTTTGTAATACTTTAGCTTCCATAAAGCCTCCTACGTTAACAATTCCTTTAACAGAAATGTTACCGATAGGGGGCAACTCTTTTTTTACGGCTTTTCCGGGATAAAGAGGACCCTGTTGGATTAGAATAGAACCAATCGCATTTGATTCACCTAAACAAGCATCAATTGCAATAATAAAAGGTTGCTCTTTTTCATTAATCAACTGCTCGTAACGCTCTACAATATTGAGCGCGTGAAGCGGTGCCTGCAAAGTTCCAACAACCGGAAATGGAAATGAGAAAGTTTGGTGCAGCTGGCTGCCGATAATCGGGCCTAATGCATCTCCTGTAGATCGGTCTGTACCGATACAGCAAAAAATAAGTTCTTCATGATCAAACGGAATCGTTTTTAAAAAGATTTCGCTCAGCTCCCAAACAGCGCTCGTCTGCTCGTAATGGACGCTATAATTTTGAGGACAGGCTTGTTTCATATCATCACTCCTTTAATTTTTAAATTTAAATAGATTACTCGAGAAATAAGCTAAAATACGATATATTTATGCAGTATATTCAATTTTAAAGTTTGTTATACAAGAGGTGGTAAATTTGGAAAAAGATTTGAAATTAGATTTAGAGGAATTTGCTGAAACGGATATTAAAGGGCTCGCACACTATACGACAGAACTTTGGGAATATGTCACAAGTACGGAGTTTTTGGTAAAGATTATTGCAGCCGGCGCGAAGATTCTGGCGATTATCGTTATTTCATATCTTGTCGTTTTTATCGGTAAGAAGATTATTCACCGAGTGTTTATGCTGCGTGTAAGAAATAATGAGCGTCGACAGCTTACAATTGTAAAGCTGCTGCAAAGCGTACTGAGCTATTTAGTGTACTTCTCTGCCATTATGGGAATTTTATCGGCTATGAATATACAAGTTGCCGGGTTACTTGCAGGGGCCGGGATTGCTTCTGTAGCCATTGCCTTTGGTGCGCAAAACTTAGTGAAGGATGTCATTACAGGATTTTTCATTATTTTAGAGGATCAGTTCGGCGTAGGGGATTTTGTGAAAATCAATACGGCTGAAGGTACCGTTATGGAAATTGGTCTTCGTACAACGAAAGTAAAGGGAGTAACAGGTGAGCAGTTTATTATTCCAAACGGCAGTATTGTAGATGTCATCAACTATTCCATCAATAACTCAAAAGCTACGATAAATATGCAAATTTCGCTCGATGCGAATATTGAAAAAGTGCAGATGGTCATACAAAACTATTTGGATACGTTACCGCAAAATTATGAGGAACTAGTTTCTGCTCCTGTCTTTTTAGGTGTCACAAATACGACAAGCACAGAAGCGACAATTGCTATTACAATAGAAACATTACCATTACAGCAATATTCAATATCACGTATTATTCGGAAAGATGTAATCGACATCTTAACACGCAACGGTATTCCTCTTGCTGTACCGAAAATGATGTTTTATGAGCGAAATCAGGGAGGAGAATAATAGATGGAAGCAAAGCAGTACGGTCTTAATGACGTTGTGGAAATGAAAAAACAACATCCTTGTGGCACAAACGAATGGAAAGTAATTCGATTAGGTGCCGATATTCGCATAAAATGTGAGGGTTGCGGACATAGCGTTATGATTCCACGCCGCGAGTTTGAGAAAAAAATGAAGAAAATTTTACGCCAGGCAGAAGAAGTCTAAAAGCAAAATAGACTTTTATGCCCGCAATCAATATAATAGACAAGGTTGTAAAATTTAATGGACAGAAAAATCCATAAAAGAATTAATAATAAATTTAAATGAACTGAACATAGAAAGGTTGTGTCAATATGGCATTAACAGCTGGTATTGTTGGTTTACCGAACGTAGGAAAATCGACTTTATTCAACGCAATTACAAAAGCAGGCGCTCTTGCGGCTAACTATCCGTTCGCAACAATCGAACCGAACGTTGGTAGCGTAACTGTTCCGGATGAGCGTTTAGACAAATTAACAGAATTAGTAGTACCAAAGAAAACAGTTCCGACAACTTTTGAATTCACAGACATCGCAGGTATCGTAAAAGGTGCTTCTACTGGTGAAGGTTTAGGAAACAAATTCCTTGCTCACATTCGTGAAGTAGATGCAATTTGCCAAGTTGTTCGTTGTTTTGAAGATGAAAATATTACACACGTTTCGGGTACAGTAAACCCGATCGATGACATTGAAGTTATTAATTTAGAGTTAATTTTAGCGGATATGGAATCAGTGGATAAACGTATTGCACGTGTAGCAAAAATGGCGAAACAAAAAGATAAAGAAGCTATGGTAGAAGAGCCAATTCTTCAAAAGCTTAAAGAAGTATTAGAAGCTGAAAAACCTGCTCGCGCGGCAGAACTTTCAGATGACGAGAAAAAAGTAATCAAAGGTTTACATCTATTAACGATTAAACCAATGCTTTATGTTGCCAATGTTTCTGAGGATGAGGTAGCGGATCCATCTGAAAACAAGTATGTAAAAATGGTACAAGAATATGCAGCAGCTGAAGGCGCTCAAGTAATTACTGTTTGTGCAAAAATTGAAGAAGAAATTTCTGAGTTGGAAGACGATGAGAAAAAAGAATTTTTAGCTGAATTAGGAATTGCTGAATCAGGTTTAGACCAATTGATTAAAGCTTCATACAGCCTATTAGGTTTAGCTACTTACTTTACAGCTGGTGTACAGGAAGTTCGTGCATGGACATTCCGCAAAGGTATGAAAGCACCACAATGTGCCGGTATTATTCATACTGATTTTGAACGCGGCTTTATCCGTGCTGAAACGGTTGCATTTACGGATTTAGTAGAGTACGGTTCAAAGCCGGCTGCAAAAGAAGCAGGCCGAGTGCGCGCTGAAGGTAAAGAATACGTAGTACAAGACGGCGACGTATTGGAATTCTTATTTAACGTATAATTAGTAGACGCTTTGTGAGTAGAAATCTATCCTCGCAAAGCGTTTATTTATATATGAAATAATCTATTTCATTAATATTAAAAGATGTAGCCAGTTGCATAGAAATAACAACTATGATACAATTCATTGATGTGAGTAATAGAAGTTACTTACTCCTTGCTCCCTATTTAGTAGGAGAGCCCAAGTCCATAAGGAGGTGCAAACACAAATGAGAAAGTACGAATTAATGTACATCATCCGCCCAAACATTGAAGAAGAAGCGAAGAAAGCTTTAGTAGAGCGTTTCCAAGAAATCTTAACTTCAAATGGTGCAGAGATCACAGAAGCAAAAGATTGGGGTAAGCGTCGTTTAGCTTACGAAATCAATGACTTCCGCGAAGGTTTCTACCAAATCGTGAAAGTTAACGCTGGTACTGAAGCTATCAACGAATACACTCGTCTAGCTAACATCAGCGAAGACATCATCCGTCACATCGCAGTACGCGAAGAAGACAAATAATTTTTAAACTTAAATGCTGAAAAAAGGAGGGTGCATTGATGATTAACCGTGTCGTATTAGTCGGAAGACTTACAAAGGATCCAGAGCTTCGTTACACACCGAGTGGAGTTCCAATGGCACGCTTTACGATTGCCGTAAACCGTACATTTTCGAGCCAGTCTGGTGAACGCGAAGCAGATTTCATAGGCTGTATCGCCTGGAGAAAACAAGCTGAAAACTTAGCAAACTTCATGAGAAAAGGGAGTTTGATTGGTGTAGAAGGTCGTATTCAAACAGGTAGCTTTGAAGGACAAGATGGAAAGCGTGTGTATACAACAGATGTCGTTGCTGATTCAGTGCAGTTCTTAGAACCACGTGGAGGAGCTAATGCATCACAAGGTGCACCAAGCCAACAATACGGTGGAGGGCAAAATTATGGTGGTCAGCCATCTTATAATCAGCCTAACCAACAATTTGGAGGCGCGCAATCTCAGGATTCTTACGGTTCTTATCAACAGCCAGCTCAAAATCAGCAAAACTATACACGTGTAGATGAAGATCCATTTGCAAACAGTAAAGGACCGATTGAAGTATCTGAAGACGATTTACCGTTCTAAGAACTTCACATCTATAATTAAAAATTAAAAGGAGGAACACGATAATGGCACCACGTCGCGGAGGCCGCAAACGCCGTAAAGTTTGCTACTTCACTTCAAATAACATTACGCACATCGACTACAAAGATGTAGATCTTTTAAAGAAATTCATCTCTGAGCGCGGTAAAATTTTACCACGTCGCGTAACTGGTACTTCTGCTAAATACCAACGTAAACTTACATCTGCAATCAAAGTTTCACGTATTATGGCATTATTACCATTCGTAGCTGAAGAAAAATAATTTTTTCTTAAAAGTACAGCATAGGCTTAACCGCCTCTGTTGTACTTTTTTTATTGTTTAAAGATTTTTTATAGTTCCATAACAAAAGCTGCCACAAAATTACTTGTGACAGCTTGAGAGGTGCAATAGCCTATTTGCAGGCTGTTGCCTTATTATTTTGTAATTAATTCAAGATTGACTGGAATTACTTCATCAACCGTTTCACCGTTTAAATAAGCAATCGCTGTTTCCATTGCGATCTTTCCAATCTCATCAGGTTTTTGTGCAACCGTTGCAGCTAAACTTCCTGCTTTTACAGCAGCTACCGCATCGTCAGTCGCATCAAAGCCAACTACTACAATCTTCTTACCCGAAGCAGAAATTGCTTCTTGTGCACCTAATGCCATTTCGTCATTGTGCGCAAATACGGCTGTAACATCCGGATTGGACTGCAGAATGTTCTCCATTACTGTTAAGCCCTCTGAACGGTTAAAGTTCGCTGTTTGCTTTGCAACGACGTCTAAGATACCTGTTACAGCTTCATTGAACCCTTGTCCACGGTCACGTGCAGCAGATGAACCTGCGACACCTTCCAATTCGACGACTTTGGCACCTTCACCAACTAACTCTGTAATATATTCTCCTGCCAGCTTTCCGCCAGCTACGTTATCAGAGGCGATATGTGATATGACTTCGCCACCTTCAGAAGAACGGTCTACCGTAATGACGGGAATATTTAAAGCATTAGCAGATTCAACAGCAGTTGCAACAGCAACAGAATCTACCGGGTTAATAATAATCAAATCAACGTTTTGCTGAATTAAATCTTCAATATCGGAGGCTTGCTTCGAAGCATTATCCTGCGCATCTACAATCGTTGTTTTCACACCGAGCTCTTTTGCCTTTGCTTCTGCATTTTCACTTAACGTTACGAAGAATGGATTGTTTAAAGTTGAAATAGATAAACCGATTGTTAATGTATCATTACTGCTTTCTGTTGATGTAGCGGATGTTCCGAAAGAAGGTTCCAAAGAGAAGCCTGGTTTTACCGAACAAGCCGACAGTATCACAGTGGCCAAAAGTGCCATTAATAATATTAATTGTTTTTTCACGCTAATGACCTCCATCTACGCTGTTTTCTTACGGTCAATTAACACCGCGATTAAAATAACAATCCCTTTTACTACTTGCTGGAAGAATGAAGAAACGCCGATTAAGTTCAATCCGTTATTCAACACTCCGATAATTAAGGCACCTACTAATGTACCGAAAATCCAGCCTTTACCGCCTGTTAAACTTGTCCCACCTAAGACAACTGCTGCAATTGCATCCAACTCATAAGATGTACCTGCTGTTGGCTGTGCAGAGTTTAAACGAGATGTTAAAATCAGCGCAGATAAAGCTGCTAACATACCAGTTAATGAGTATACAGCAATTTTTACACGATCCACATTGATTCCTGATAATTTAGAAGCCGCTTCATTGCCGCCTACTGCATAAACACGGCGACCGAATGTTGTTTTATGCATAATTACATATAACGCAATGAAAGCTAGAATCATTGTACATACTGGAACTGGAATACCGAAGAAGTATCCTTTACCTAACATCTGGAATGTAATTTCATTTCCTAAGTCAGAAACAGGGCGACCATCCGTATACACTAACGTTAATCCACGGTAAATTGTCATTGTTGCCAATGTTGCGATGAATGGTGCTACTTTTCCTTTTGCAATGATGACACCATTTACAGCACCAAGAACAGCACCTAATAATAAGGCCGCTAGAATGGTTAATACAGGATCTATTCCTGAAGCGAGCATTGTGGCAGCTACGGCACCTGTAAGGGCCAATGTCGAGCCAACCGATAAGTCGATGCCGCCAGTTAAAATAACAAAAGTCATACCAAATGCGATAAGTGCACTAATCGATACTTGACGTAAAATATTTAAAACATTATCTGTTGTCATAAAGCTTGGATTTAAAATCGTAATGACAATTACAATTAAAAATAATCCTAAAAGAGGACCTAGCTTTCCTAACATTTCTTTTGAGCTAGTTTTTAACAACTTCTTCTCCTCCTGTTGCGTAATGCATAATAGTTTCTTGTGTTAAGTCAACATTGTCTAAAATAGCTGTTTGACGTCCTTCGTGCATGATCATTACACGGTCCGCCATACCTAACACTTCCGTTAGCTCTGAGGAAATCATTAAAATGGCTACACCTTCCTCGGCTAACTGATTCATAATCGAGTAGATTTCTTTTTTTGCACCAATATCAACACCGCGAGTAGGTTCGTCCAATATTAAAATATCCGGTTTTGTACTTAACCACTTTGCGATAACTACTTTTTGCTGATTACCGCCGCTTAATGAGCCAACAGCCTGTGTCGCATCACTGCAGCGAATATTTAGCTGCTCAATATATTTCGCAGCATGTGATTGCTCTTGTTGTGGTTGAATAAAGCCGCTTTTTGCAATTGTTTTCAAATTTGTTAAAAACATATTTTCCTTAATCGAAAAATCCAGTACAAGACCTTCTGTTTTACGGTCTTCCGTCACAAATCCAATCCCGTATTTCATTGCTTGAATCGGGTTTTTGATCGTCACTTTTTCCCCGTGGATGTAAATATCGCCTCTAGACTTTTTAAGGTTACCGAAAATAGCCTGTGCAACTTCTGTACGGCCTGCCCCCATTAAACCGGCAAATGCTAATATTTCGCCTTTACGAATCTGAAAGTTAATATCTTTGCATACCGCAGGACATGTTAACCCTTTTACTTCTAGAGCAACGTCTCCTATTTCTGCATTGCGGCTTGGATAACGTTCACCAAGCTCACGTCCGACCATCATTTTAACGATTTCATCAAAAGTTGTTTTTGGAATTTCCCGAACACCAACATACTCACCATCACGTAAAATCGTAATACGATCACAAATTGCAAAAATCTCTTCCATACGATGGGAAATATAAACAAACGAAATCCCTTTTGCTTTCAGTTCTCTAATCGTTTCAAATAGTGTTTCAATCTCACGATCTGTAAGGGCAGCTGTCGGTTCATCCATTACGATATACTTTGCTTCTGAATTAATCGCTTTGGCTATTTCAATTAGCTGTTGCTTTCCGACTGAAAGCGAACCGGCAGGCTGACGTACATCAATATGCAAACCGAGTTTTGCCAACAGTGTCTTTGCATCTTTATTCATTTCACGTGTACGCAGGAATCCCGTACGACCAATTGTTTTTTCTTTTCCTAAAAACAGGTTTTCCGCTACAGATAAATGCGGCAGAATATTTAATTCTTGGTGAATTACGTGAATGCCTAAGTTTTCGGCGTCTTTTGCTGAAGTAAATGTATACGACTGACCATCAACTAGCACATCACCGTTATCACGCGAGTAGATACCGGCCAAAATTTTCATCATCGTTGATTTACCAGCACCATTTTCACCCATTAAGGCGTGGATTTCCCCGTCTAACAGAGTGAACTCAACATTGTTTAATACGACGTTGCCATTGAATGCTTTTCTTATGCCCTTCATTTCAATCATGTTCCGTCACCTACCTTAGAAAATTACGCCGCTTTGTAGCATGATATTGGCGTATGGTGTTATTTCACCTGTACGAATAATGACCTTTGCTTCGCTCGACATCTTCTTGAATTGTTCGTGGGATATATATGTAACCGGTTCCACTTTTTGCAATATAGAAGAATGAATAGTTTCGTTAGCAGTTTTTATTTCTTCAGCTAAGTAACTATGTTCTACTTTTAAATCTTCTAGAACAACTTCTAAAATCGTCATAAATCCTGGTTCCCCCAGTTTGTATGCTAAATCGATACATGTAACGCCGCCCGGAACCGGTAAGCCGCAATCGGCAATAACAATTTTGTCTGTATGACCTAAACGTGCAAATATACCGGCTAATTCGCGATTTAAAATGCCCTGTTTTTTCATTTTGCGCCTTCCTTTCGAGCAATTACTTCCTCTAATTTTGGCATACCACCTTGGGCTCCAAATTTTTCAACGGATAATGACGCCGCTATATTCGCAAAAAATACGGCTTCTTCAATAGACTGACCGTTTGTAATAGCATGTGCGAATGCACCGTTAAATGTATCACCGGCACCTGTTGTATCAACAGCCGTTGTTTTATATCCTTTTATATGCACATGTTTTGTTCCATCGAAGTAACGCGCACCATCTTCACCTAATGTCACTATTAACTGATTTGGGTATTTTTCTAATGCTGCTTCAACATCGTTCCCGAAAAGTAAGGCACATTCAGTTTCGTTTGGTGTTAAGTATTTAATATACGGCATCCACTCAATGTCGAAGTTTGCTGCCGGAGCAGGGTTGAAGAGTACCGGTACTTGAAGCTCTTTACATAACTTTAAGCTGTACTCAATCGTTTCTACTGGAATTTCAAGCTGCATGATCACTAACTGACTATTTTCAATGACAGTTTTTGCTGAAGCAATCTCTTCTGGTGTTACTTTAGAGTTGGCACCTGGTACAACGACAATACGGTTGTCCGATTCGTGGAGTAAAATATTAGCAATGCCAGTAGCACCATTTGTATTTATTACTAAGCTTGTATCTATATTTTCTTCATTCAGATTCGCACGCAGTTCCGTACCGAAGCTGTCTGTGCCGACAGCACCTAACATTTTAACTTGGCTGCCTAAGCGTGCAGCAGCTACTGCCTGATTCGCACCTTTGCCGCCTGGAACCGTTGTAAATAAGCTTCCTAAAACAGTTTCCCCTTTTTTGGGGAATACATCCATTTGAACGACTAAGTCCATATTGATGCTTCCTATTACCGTAATCATTTTGCAGCTTCCTTTCTTGTCGTCCCTCGAACAATTAGTTGTGGATCTATATTTAATAACGTTTGTATTATTTCTTTGCCTTCAATCTGTTCAATTAACATTGTTGCGGCTGCAGCACCCATTTTGTACAGATCCTGGCCGACTGTTGTTAATGGAGGGGATACCATTTCACCGAGTGCAATTCCATCAAAGCCTACAATTTGCAGTTCTTCGGGTACGCGCTTACCAAGCTTATGCGCAATATGAAGTGCAGCAATGGCTAATGTATCACTGCTTGCAAATATACCGTCAATCTGAGGATTTACAGCTAAAGTTTGTTCAATCGCTTCAGCAGCAACTTTAAAATCAAATGATGTTGTTATAACAATTGGCTCTAGTCCTCGTTTGTCCGTTGCTTCGAGAAATCCTGTAAGGCGATCATCCGCAGTTTTTAAACCTTGCGGACCACGTATACATAGTAAATTTCCTGCTCCATTCGTAAGTAAGTACTCCGCCCCAATCCTGGCACCTTTTTCGTTATCGGTTGCTACAGTTGGAACAGTTGCATCGATTATTCGGTCAAGTGCAACGATTGGTGTATTGATGGACATATAAACAGAAGGATCCAGTAAGCTTGTTGCTACTATTAAGCCGGCAACATATGTTTGTGACAGGCGCTCTAAATATAACAACTCTTTTTCCATCTGGTCGTCAGAATTACAAAGAACAACTGTATAACCATAAGACAATGCCATGTCTTCCACTGCACGCGCCAGTTCAGGGAAATATGGGTTTTTTATATCCGGAACAATGAGACCAATAATATTGGATTGTTTTTTACTTAATGAACGTGCAACACTGCTTGGCTTATAATCCAGCTCAAGAATTGCCTGTTCAATACGTTCTGATGACTTTTTACTGACATAACCATTTTGGTTTAAGTAGCGTGATACTGTTGCCACAGAAAGATTTGCAACCTTTGCTACATCTTTAATGTTAACCATCTATCCGCCCCCTAAACAAAATGTGTTACCGGTTACATAATATATGCTATACAATACAAATTGTCAACGAAATAAAGGACATAAAAGACAGAAAAACGGCTTTTAATACGTAGAATATAGTTATTCAAACAAAAATTACTCCATATTAAGTTATACTAAAAAAATCATAATGACATACTATTCATAGCTTGTGCATTCTATGCAGTGGATTTCCACCCTATATATTGGTCATATACCAGTATTTACATGCACTTATATGCTTTAGATGTAAGCAGATTTTTATGTAGAGGAGAAGTTAAAGGGAATGTAATAATGGATTGGTTTAATTCATTCTTCTTGTCGTAACGGTTATTTTGTTTGACCATGCAAAAATGGTACAATAGGAAGGTGAGAAAAGTTGAAAGCAGACTGGTCGAAAAGCCGACCAAATGTAAGAGCAAAGTTTGAATAGTCCTTGCATTATAGTCTAGCGAACAACAGATAAGGAAGGTTCTCCATGCAAAATAATCAATCAAGAAAGCTGGCACATGGTGCAATGATGATTGCGCTTTTCACTGTGCTGATGGCAATCGTATTTTATATTCCACTGGCGAATATTATCGCGGCGATTATTGCTCCATTACCGATGATTTGGTATAGCGCAAACTATAATCGGAAGTCATCGCTTTTAGTCGCAGTGATTGCTGTATTTATTACTTTTTTTATTGGTGGACTGCTATTACTACCCGCTTCATTAATCTTTGCAGCAGCAGGTGTAGCAATAGGGGATGCTATTTATCATAAAAAGAGTAAAGTATTTATGTTTATCTCAACGAGTATTGTCCTGCTGATCACATTTGCGATTCAGTATTTAATTTCATTGCGTTTGTTTGAAGTAGATTTTATTCGGGATTCTCTTGCGCTCATGAAGACGAGCTATATGGAATCGATTAAAATGACGGAGAGTCTGACTGGACAACCTGTGCCCAAAGAAACAATGGATTTGGCGAATACAATGTTAAATACGTTGGAAATGACAATGCCGGCTTCCATTACATTTGCCATGTTATTTTTAACATTTATTATTATTACCGTTAATTTGCCGATTTTAAAGCGTTTAAAAGTAGACGTACCAAAGTTTGCGAAGTTTAGTGAATTACGTTTACCACGATCAGTGTTATGGTATTACTTAATCGCTTTATCAGTGAATTTATTCGTTCGTCCAGAAGCCGGTTCTTCATTGGCTATTATTATGCTAAATATTTCAATGGTATTATGGGTATTATTAACAATACAAGGTATCTCATTTATACATTTTGTCATTGATGCATTTGGTTATCCGAAGTTTATAAAAGTTTTAAGTACAATTTTAGCAATACCTCTCTATTCGTTTGTTATTTTAGTAGGTATTGTTGATTTAGGCTTTAATGCACGTAGTTACATTCGAGAAAAGAGTCAGAAATGAGGAGCTGATGGAATGGGGATTTTTCGTAAAAGACCAATTCGATATCCACTATTAGTATTGTTTTTACTTGGTGCAGTAGCAGCTATCCTTATTATGATGTGGAATGTATGGGTGGGAATAGCCTTTATAGCTATTTATTCAGTAGCAGCTTACTACACGGTAAAAGTTGAATTATTAACATATGTAGAAACCGAAAAGCATATTCAATCACTTTCCTACCGGATGGAGGATGTCGGAAAAGAGGCATTTCTGGAAATGCCATTCGGAATTCTGTTAATGAATGATGAAATGACGGTGGAATGGGCCAACCCGTTTATGCTTCGCGTCCTGCAGCAAGAATCGCTGGTCGGATATGAACTTGAAATGATTTCAGAAGAGCTGCCTCTACTAGTTAATCAAGACCAAAAAAATGAAACGGTCATTGCTATCAATGATCGGAAATATCATATTTATTATAAAGAAGAAGAGAAACTTTTCTATTTCTTTGATATTACAAAACAAGTACAGATTGAAAAGCAATATATGGCGGATCGTACTGTACTCGCTATACTATTTATCGATAACTATGATGAGCTTACATCTGGCATGGATGACCAGGCACGAAGCGTCACCAATACGATGATGACATCAATTATAAATGAATGGGCAGCACATTATGATATCTTTGTGAAAAGAATCGCATCGGATCGTTACATGGCTGTGTTAAATGAATCGATTTTATCGGAGCTTGAGCAGAAACGTTTTTCAATTTTAGATGTCATCCGGGAACGAACGTTGATGCAGAAAAATTTATCATTAACATTAAGTATTGGCATTGGAGCAGGCTCTCAATCTCTTGTAGAGCTTGGGCAATTAGCGCAGTCGGGACTTGATCTAGTTCTGGGGCGTGGTGGTGACCAAGTTGCCATTAAGCAGTCCAATGGTAAAATTCGCTTTTATGGCGGTAAAACAAACCCTGTTGAAAAACGTACAAGAGTACGTGCCCGTGTAATCTCTCATGCACTAAGTGATTTAATTCAAGATAGTGACCGCGTTTTCGTAATGGGCCATAAAAATCCGGACATGGACTCAATAGGAGCATCTGTCGGTGTACGTAAAATGGTTGCGATGAATGGAATTGAAGGGTTTGTCGTAGTCAATTTTGATGAAGTACGCGGAAGTGTAGACCGGTTAATGACCGAGTTAGAGCAAAAAACCGATTTTTACGATCGCTTTATTACTCCGGATGAAGCTTTATCAAAAATAACGCCAAAATCACTTGTAGTTATTGTCGATACTCATAAGCCAAGTATGGTAATTGATAGTCGAATATTAAGTAGAACAGATAAGGTTGTTGTTATCGACCATCACCGTCGTGGAGAAGAGTTTATCAATAATCCGACATTAGTATATATGGAGCCATATGCATCCTCTACAGCAGAACTCGTTACGGAGCTGCTAGAATACCAGCCTCAAAATGAAAAGTTATTGCCGCTTGAAGCGACAGCATTATTGTCCGGTATTATTGTGGATACAAAAAGCTTTACATTAAGAACAGGTGCGCGTACATTTGAAGCCGCTTCATATTTACGTACATTTGGTGCTGATACCGTACTGATACAACGTCTGTTAAAAGAAGATGTAGAAACATATGTCGCACGTTCAAAAATTATTCAAACTGTAGAATTCCCGTTTGCAGGAATTGCGGTTGCAAAAGGTGAAGATTCAAAAGTATACGATTCAGTATTAATCGCACAAACTGCAGACATTTTACTAACAATGAAAGATGTCGGTGCCTCGTTTGTCATTGCCCATCGCAATGATGGACTGATCGGCATTAGTGCACGTTCATTAGGAGAAGTAAATGTCCAGCTTGTCATGGAAAAGCTTGGCGGTGGAGGCCATTTAACAAATGCCGCTACCCAAATGGAAGCACAATCCATTGATGAGGTTAAAAAATATTTATATGAAGCAATTAATGAAGTAGTCGAAGGGAGTAAAGAATCATGAAAGTAGTATTTTTAAAAGACGTAAAAGGTAAAGGTAAAAAAGGTGAAATTAAAGAAGTAGCAGAAGGTTATGCACGTAACTTTTTACTTAAAAACGGTTATGCAAAAGAAGCTAATAACCAGGCAATTAGCGAACTGCAAGGTCAAAAGCGTTTAGAAGAGAAAAATGCGGCGGCAGAGTTGCAGGCAGCAAAAGATTTAAAAGAGCAATTAGAAGCAATTACAGTAGAAGTAAAAGCGAAATCAGGTGAAGGTGGTCGCCTATTTGGTTCAGTATCTACAAAGCAAATTGCAGATGCATTACAAAAGAAACATGGTTTTAAAGTAGATAAACGCAAAATGGATTGTAATGACGGACTTCGTTCATTAGGTTATGCCAATGTACCAGTGAAGTTACATCAAGATGTAAAGGCTACTTTAAAGGTACATGTAATTGAAGAATAAGGAGCGACAACAATGAACGAATCCATGATGGACCGTGTTCCCCCACATAATAGTGAAGCGGAACAATCGGTCATTGGAGCCGTTTTCCTTGAACCACAAGCTCTAATAACAGCATCTGAAATTGTTATAGCAGATGATTTTTATCATATTGCACATCAAAAGATTTTCCAAACGATGCTGAACTTGAGCGATCAGGGAAAAGCAATTGATCTTGTCACTGTAACGGAAGAATTATCAGCAAAAAAAGAGCTAGAGGATATCGGCGGGTTAAGCTATATTACGGAATTATCGAGTGCTGTTCCGACAGCTGCCAATATCGCACATTACGCAAAGATTGTAGAAGAAAAGGCGATTTTACGTCGCCTTATTCGCGTTGCATCTAAAATTGCGGATGACGGATATACGCGTGAAGATGAAGTAGAGGTTCTTTTAGCAGAAGCTGAAAAGAAAATGCTTGAAGTTTCGAACCGTAAAAATGCTGGCGACTTTAAGCACGTAAAAGATGTACTCGTTCAAACATTTGATAATATTGAACAGCTCCAGTCACGTGAGGGGGATGTGACAGGTATTCCTACCGGTTTCCGTGATTTGGACAAGATGACGGCCGGTTTCCAACGCAACGATTTAATTATTGTGGCAGCCCGTCCATCGGTTGGTAAAACAGCCTTTGCCTTAAACGTAGCCCAAAGTGTTGCTGTAAAGGCCCGTGAAAATGTAGCAATTTTCTCTCTTGAAATGGGAGCAGACCAGCTTGTCATGCGTATGTTATGTGCAGAAGGTAATATCGATGCACAACGCTTGCGTACAGGCGCTTTAGAAACAGAGGACTGGAGCAAGCTGACAATGGCTATGGGAAGTTTATCAAATTCCGGTATTTACATCGATGACTCTCCGGGTGTGCGCATGACAGATATACGTGCCAAATGCCGACGATTAGCTAAGGAAAACGGTTTAGGAATGATTATGATCGATTACTTGCAGCTTATTTTAGGTAGCGGTAAACCAGGAGAGAACCGTCAGCAGGAAGTATCGGAAATTTCCCGTTCATTAAAAGGTTTAGCGCGTGAATTAAAGGTACCTATAATTGCCCTATCACAGCTGTCGCGTGGTGTAGAGCAACGTCAAGATAAAAGACCGATGATGAGTGACTTGCGTGAATCTGGTTCGATTGAGCAAGATGCCGATATCGTAGCCTTCTTATACCGTGATGATTACTACGATAAAGAATCGGAAAGTAAGGATATTATCGAAATCATTATTGCAAAACAACGTAACGGTCCAACAGGCACGGTAAGCTTGGCATTCCGTAAAGAGTACAATAAGTTCTTGAATTTAGAATTTACTCCTCCTCCACGAGAAGAATAACCCTTAAACACGAACGTTTCACATTCGTTGAATGTGTACGTTCGTGTTTTTTGTTGACATTTAGGATTTGAACTTGTTAAAATGTTCATGTTTCATCATTAAGGAATTAAAAGGTAAATTCTTATGAAAAAGAATGAAATACTTAATATATAATTTTCATTAGGTGAATCATTCGTCGGAGGTGCACATAGATGACAGCTGTAGTTGTAGTAGGTACGCAATGGGGAGACGAAGGAAAAGGTAAAATTACAGATTTCCTTTCAAAAAGAGCAGATGCAATCGCACGTTATGCTGGTGGAGATAACGCGGGTCACACAATTAAAATTGGTGGAGAAACATATAAATTGCATTTAATCCCTTCAGGAATTTTTTATCCGGATAAACTTTCTGTTATTGGAAATGGTGTTGTTCTTAATCCAAAGTCAATTGTAACGGAATTAAAAGGACTGCAAGCTAGAGGAATTGATACATCGAATTTAAGAATTTCCAATCGTGCACATGTTATTTTGCCATATCACATTTATCAGGATATTGTAGAGGAACAGGCACGTGGTGATGAAAAAATAGGAACGACAGCAAAGGGAATTGGTCCATGCTACCAAGATAAAGTTGCACGAATTGGGATTCGTGTAGCAGATCTATTAGATAAAGAAACATTTGAAAAAAAATTACGCGCAAATTTAACATTAAAAAATCGCTTATTTACTAAGTTTTATGAAGTAGAAGGCTTACAATTTGATGATATATTCGAGGAATACTACGCTTACGGTCAAGAAATTGCCCAATATGTAACAGATACATCGAAAGTGCTGAACGATGTTATTGATGAAGGCGGTAAAGTGCTGTTTGAAGGGGCACAGGGGATTATGCTTGATGTCGATCAAGGGACTTATCCATATGTAACTTCTTCAAATCCAGTGGCAGGCGGTATCGCAATTGGATCAGGTGTTGGTCCAACTGCAGTAGAACGCGTTGTTGGTGTTTGTAAGGCATATACGTCCCGTGTTGGAGATGGTCCATTTCCATCTGAACTTCATGATGAAATTGGCCAGCAAATTCGGGAAGTTGGCCGTGAATATGGGACAACAACAGGCCGTCCGCGTCGTGTTGGATGGTTTGACTCGGTTGTAGTTCGTCATTCACGCCGAGTTTCGGGAATAACGGACTTAGCATTAAATTCAATTGATGTATTATCAGGTCTTGAAACAGTTAAAATTTGTACAGCGTATGAATATAACGGGGAACAGATTACAGAATATCCAGCAAACTTGGAAATCATTGAACAGTGTAAACCTGTCTATGAAGAACTACCAGGTTGGTCAGAAGATGTGACGAACGTTCGGACATTTGATGAGCTTCCTGAGAATGCGAAAAATTATGTACAGCGCATTGTTGAGCTTACAGGTATTTCATTGATGACTTTCTCAGTTGGCCCTTCACGTGAGCAAACAAATATCGTAAATGAAATTTGGAAATAATTCATTAAAGTATAGAAGCGTATTAAAAGTCTAGCCGGCTTTTAATACGTTTTTTTTGTTACTAAGAAAAACTATAAATGGATATAAGGAGGGTTAGTGGACTATTTTACCTACTAAAAATGTAACATCCTTTTAGAAAATAATACAATTACATTACAAAAAGACTGGAGCGGTTCATTTGAAATGAGAAATATGATACATTAGCAAAGTGTGTTTTTACAATCGCTAGTTAATGAAAATACATCTTTTTATAGTACAGATCTAGTCGAAAGGAGCTTTATCATGAGTTCAAAAGGAAACAAGTTAGACTTAAAAAAATCTAATCTAAGTCTAATGAATCGTCATAATAGAAAATTTAAAGTGGCTACCTTATTTGCCTTACTTGTTTCTACAGTGACATTCAATATAGGTTTCGCGAATGAAACAGATAAAGAAAAATTCGCTAAAGTTTTCCACGTTTATGTAGCTGATACATACGTAGGTTCTGTTGCAGATGAAGCAACAGTAAATGAGATTGTCGAGCAAAAAGAGCAAGAGGCAAGCGAACAATATGAAGACTTAACTATTGACGCAGGCGCTGATATCTCACTTATACCAGAGCAAGTATTTACAGTCGAAGCTAATGAAGAGCAGACATTAAAAAACCTTCAAGAGGCAATAACTGTTCAGGCAAAAGCCCATTCCCTAAAAGTGGGGGAAACAGTCGTTGCATCAGTGAAGGATAAAGAAGAGTTTGAAGCTGTAATTGACGGATTAAAGCTTCAATTTGTGACACAAAACGATTTAAAAGAATTGCAAAACAATGCTAATAAAGATTATATACCCAAATTACAAAAGGATGAAACACGCCTGGTCGATCTTGCATTATCTACTCCGATTACAGGTGATGAAGTGTTAGCAGAGCCGGCAAATATTGTTTCTTCCAAACAAGCGGTACAACTTTTACAAACAGGTGCATTGGAGCAAGAAGTATATACTGTAAAAGCAGGAGATGTGTTAGGTTCAATTGCAAAAGCACATGATTTGACAACTGCTGAGTTATTAAAAATCAACCCTACACTTAAAGCAGACACTGTCCTTCAAATTGGCGAACAAGTCAATGTAACTGTACAAAAGCCATTTGTTACAGTAAAGGCAGTTTATGAAAAGAAAAAAGTAGAGGAAATCGACTTTGCGAAAATCGTCAAAGAAGATGCAACGATGCTTAAAGGTAAAAAAGTAGTTAAGCAGGAAGGCGAAAAGGGCAAAAAAGAAGTTTCCTACTTAATCACTGAAGAGAATGGTGTCCGAACAGAAAGAATACAATCAGAGACAAATGTAGTAGCAGAGCCTGAAAACCGTATTGTCGTTGTCGGAACTAAAGTGATTCCTTCTGTTGGAACAGGTACTTTTGCTTGGCCGGCAGTTGGTGGATATATCTCAAGTAATATGGGAGAGCGTTGGGGACGTTATCACTACGGTATTGATATTGCCCGCCCATCAAACTATACAATAAAAGCCTCAGATAATGGTGTTGTCAAAACGGCAGGCAAGCATTCAACATACGGAAATTATGTAGTGATTAACCATAAAAACGGTTTTGAAACATTGTATGCCCATTTATCTCGCATTGATGTAAAAGTGGGACAAGTAGTCGAACAAGGTTCCGCTTTAGGACAAATGGGTTCAACGGGGCGTTCAACAGGCACACACTTACATTTCGAAGTTCATAAAAACGGTAAAGAAGTAAATCCGTTATCATATTTAGATTAACTTTTAGCAGTCCAAGGCAGAATTGGACTGCTTTTTCTATAATATGGTCTTCAAGTTATTAGAGTGGATAAAATTCAAAAACTATTCTTAAATGGGTGGAATATTTCCCGGAAAATAATCATAGCAGTATGGCTGTATAATGCACCAAACGGCAAAGCATGATAGAGTAGTTATAGTAAAAATAAAGATAACCTTTCATAATTATATAGAGAATTTATGAGAAAAGAGGAATTAGATGATGGATAAAACGATATTAGTTGTAGACGATGAGAAACCAATTGCAGACATTCTGCAGTTTAATTTAATAAAAGAAGGTTATCGCGTCATTTGTGCATATGATGGGGACGAAGCGCTTCAAAGAGTAGAAGAAGAACAGCCTGATTTAATGTTGCTGGATATTATGCTACCTAAACGTGACGGCATGGAAGTATGTCGTGAAGTGCGTAAAAAATATGATTTCCCAATTATTATGCTTACGGCAAAAGGTTCGGAAATCGATAAAGTGCTGGGGCTGGAAATGGGTGCTGACGACTATGTAACAAAGCCGTTCAGTACACGTGAATTAATTGCCCGTGTAAAAGCGAATATGCGCCGATTAAATGTGCCTGCTCAAATAGAAGAAGCACAAGCGGAAACGAATGATATTGTAGTGGGCTCTTTAACGATTCAGCCAGATGCCTATTTAGTATTAAAGCGTGACGAGTCAATTGAATTAACACACCGTGAATTTGAATTACTGCATTATTTAGCAAAACATATTGGTCAAGTTATGACACGTGAGCATTTGCTGCAAACAGTATGGGGGTATGATTATTTCGGTGATGTACGAACAGTGGACGTAACAATCCGCCGTTTACGTGAAAAAATTGAAGATAATCCAAGTCATCCTTTATGGATTGTTACGAGACGAGGAGTCGGCTATTACTTACGAAACCCTGAACAGGAGTAAAATACATGCAAAAAGTGAACTTTTTTAAGTCCATCCATGTAAAGCTTGTACTGATTTATGTCCTATTAATTATTATTGCTCTTCAAATTATAGGCATTTATTTCTCAAAGCAGCTGGAGACGAGTTTAAAAACGAATTTCCAGGATTCGATTCGCCAAAGAATAGAGCTTGTGCATTATAGTGTTCGTGAAGAAATGTTAAAAGTGCGCGATGAAAATACGCCTCCTACGATAGAGGATAGTTTAAAGTCCATTTTGCAGGGTTTTTCTACAGAAGATATTAACAAAATCAATGTAGTGGACCGTCAATACCGTATATTGGCTACTTCCGATAATGACCAGGCAATTGTTGGTCAACGGATAAATGAAGAAATTATCCAACAGGCCGCGTCTTCCGAAACACTGTTGGATAAGGTTTCAATGGATCGGGATACAGGAGATCGCATGTGGATACTGGCTGTCCCTATTATGGATAATGTAGGGCCCAAGGGGGAATTGAAGGGTGTCATTTACGTTCAATCGAATATTGAAAAGGTATATGAGCAATTAAATGAAATTAATCGTATTTTTGCAGCAGGTATTGCAGTTTCGCTTGCTATTACGATTATATTAGGAATTTTAGTTGCGAGAACCATCACTCGCCCTATTTCCGATATGCGAAAACAGGCGCAGGCAATGTCAAAAGGGAATTATGCAAGGAAAGTGCGTGTATACGGAACAGATGAAATTGGACAGTTAGCCATTGCCTTCAATCATTTGACCAATCGCCTTCAGGAAGCACAATCCACGACAGAGGCTGAACGCCGGAAACTGGCAAGCGTACTTAGTAATATGACAGATGGTGTAATTGCAACAGACCGTAAAGGGAAAATTATTTTGATTAATGATCCGGCATTGGAATTGCTTCATGATTCACGTGAAACAACTTTAAACCGCCCGATTGCATCGGTATTGCGTTTAGACCAGGAATATAGTTTTGAAGACTTGATTCATATGAAAGATCCTGTGAATCTTGATTTTAGTATGAATGATGCGCCATATGTGTTACGAGCAAACTTTTCTGTAATTCAAAAGGAAACAGGTTTTGTTAATGGTCTGATTACAGTATTGCATGATATTACCGAACAGGAAAAAATCGATATGGAACGTCGTGAATTTGTTGCGAATGTTTCCCATGAATTGCGTACGCCGTTAACGACGATGCGCAGCTATTTAGAAGCCCTTGCAGAAGGTGCGTGGAAAGATGAAAATATAGCGCCAACATTTTTAAACGTCACACAAACTGAAACAGAGCGTATGATCCGCCTTGTTAATGATTTGCTGCAGTTATCAAAAATGGACAGCCAGGAGTATGAACTGAACTTGGAGTTTGTTGAATTTAATAAGTTTTTCACGCAAATTATCGACCGATTTGAAATGTCGAAGTCACAAAATGTAGAGTTTATCCGATTGCTTCCGGAAAAAAGTTATTTTGTTGATATTGATACCGATAAGCTGACACAGGTAATCGATAATATTATTTCAAATGCATTGAAGTATTCTCCGGATGGCGGCAATATTCGTTTTGGTTTTACCGTTCATGATAATATGATTCGCGTTATGATTTCAGATGATGGCATGGGAATTCCGAAAGAAAATGTGACGCGAATTTTTGATCGTTTCTATCGTGTAGACCGAGCAAGAGCAAGGTCGATGGGTGGAACAGGTTTAGGTCTTGCAATCGCTCGTGAAATGATTGAAGCACACGGCGGGAAAATTTGGGCAGAAAGTGAGGAAGGCCAGGGTACTACGATATTCTTCACATTGCCATATGAATTGGATGAAGCGGGTGATTGGGAATGAAATATGTTGAACAGATAAAATCTCTTTTATTAGCATTCCTCGTTTTACTCAGCATTGTGTTCACACTTCTTATTTGGAATTACAAACCGGAATATGAAACGATAAAGGAGACCCAGATTGAGGAAGTACTTGTCGGCAAACCTAAGGATTTACAGGAAGTAATAAAACCGTACAGATTGTTGTATCGCCAAAATGACCAATTTTACGGTACAGTCTCTTCAACACCTTTAAAAGGTTTATATAAACACTTACGTTTATGGCAAGTTTACGAGATGGAATTAATTAAAAGTGACCTTTCAGACAGTAAAATGAATGAAATGGTGCGTACGAATAATCGTATAACAATGTTTTATAATGAAGAAATTCCTTTGCGCGTTTTCTCTAATCTATTGTCATATAATGAAAATGAAATACCGGATGCAAGCTTTACACGTCTTATTATAGACTGGTCAAATGTTGAAAATAGTGATCAGATACAGTTGCTCTTCCTAAACACAGAAAAACGTTTATATTATAGAGCGTATGCAAGCGTACCGGATAAGGATTATTTCATGGAGAAGGTAATTGAACCAGCCAATGATTATAGCCAATACGTTGAAGTTGAACGGGATGCTTTACGCTCTTTATATGTGGCCAAAGATCCTATACAGTTAGCGAGGGACAGATATTTAGCTGTAGATATTAAACCTGATCTATTTAAAAAGATTCTGTTCACCGATTTAAAAATCGTACAAAGGAATATTGAAAGTTCTCAATCAGAACGGTTTACTGATGGAACATCGTTAATGACAGTTGATAGCCAAAATCGGATAATAAATTATGTATACCCGACTGCAGAAAGTAATACACCGCTTCCTTCGACAAGATTATTGAAGGACAGTTATAATTTTATAAATGACCATGGTGGATTTACAATGGATTACCGCTTGTCCTATATGGACATTGGAAGGCATAGTACAGAGTATCAGCTATTTGTACAGGGTCTTCCTGTATACAGTAATGATACGATGACTCGTCTCGTAACTACTTGGGGTGAAGACCGTATTTTCCGTTACCGCCGCCCTTATTATTTAATGGATACTCATATTGATGGGGTACAGAGAGATCTGGAATCAGGGGAACAAATAGCTGAGTCACTCCGTACAAATGATAAAAAATTATTTAATGAAACAGAGGAAATCGTTGTTGGGTATGAATTAACGCTTGAAGAATCGGATCAGGATACGGATTTAGTCCTCGTATTGGAGCCAAAATGGTTTGCCGTAACAAACAATGAATGGACACGCCTTTCACCCGAGGAAACAGGGGGTGATGAATTTGGATTGGAGTAAAACGAAAACTATTTTTATATGGGTTTTTCTAGTATTGAATATCTTTTTATATACGCAGTATTTAGAGAGCTATAAAGAAGGAGAGAAAATAGAAGTTTTAGGGGAAACGGTGGAAATCGAAGCCCGTTTGAAGGAAGATAATATAACGTATATTGCCCTTCCGAACAATAAGGAAAGTGCGGCATATTATTCCGGACAAATTAAAAATTTCTCTCCATCTGAAGTGCCATACTTTCCGAATCAAAGTGCAAAGATCGAAAATAACAATAAGCTGATTGTGACGATGGACAAGCCTGTAAAGCTACAGAAAAGCGATACTCGAGATTCATATACTGAATTTGTCCACAACAATGTATATGAAGGTAATTCCTATGTGCTTTGGAATATCGATGAAGAGAAAAGAGAAGCGACATTTTTCCAGAAGGTGAATGATGTAACACTGTATTATAATGTGCGTGGTTATGTAAAACTTTATTGGGATGATGACAACCGCATTGTTTCCTATGAGCAAACAATGCTGGAAAAGCATGAAAAGTTAGATAAACAGCAAAATCTATTAACTGCAAGACAAGTATTGCAGATTCTATATGGAAAGAATTTATTAAAACCGAATTCTCAGATTACGGAAATGAATCTAGGCTACTCTACAATTGTTCAATTAACGCAAACACAAGTATTTGCACCGACATGGGAAGTGCGGGTAAAACTGGCTGATGACACAGAAGAAATACATTTTGTGAATGCGGTACAAGGACGAATTGTGGAGATCCAAAATGACTTATCCGAAATTGTTGAGCAGACAGAGGATTTGGAAGAGTAGGGAGTTTTAACAATGCGATTTAGCGTTTTAGCAAGTGGCAGTACAGGAAACGCAGTCTACGTAGAAAATGATGAACACTCATTTTTGATTGATGCAGGCTTAAGCGGAAAGAAAATGGAGCAACTGTTTGCTAATATAGATCGTGATATGAAAAGTTTATCAGGTATTTTAGTAACACATGAGCATAGTGACCATATAAAAGGGCTCGGTGTCATTGCACGTAAATATAATATTCCTGTATTTGCAAATGCAAAAACATGGACAGCGATGGACGGGCTAGTAGGAACAATCCCAACCGATTTATGTTTTGATTTTGATATGGAAACAGTAAAAACATTCGGCGGGCTGGATATTCAATCATTTGCCGTGTCTCACGATGCTGCTGAACCGATGTTCTATACATTCTATGAGAACGGGCGAAAGCTAGTTGTCATTACAGATACAGGCTATGTCAGTGACCGGATGAAAGGATATATCTCAGCAGCAGATGCCTACGTATTTGAAAGTAACCACGATGTGAGTATGCTTCAAATGGGCAAATATCCTTGGAGTATTAAACGCCGTATATTATCGGATGTAGGACATGTTTCAAATGAGGATGCTGCAGTAGCAATGGCTGATGTTGTAGCAGAAAAACCGACGCAAATTTATTTGGCGCATTTAAGTAAAGACAACAATATGAAAGATCTGGCGCGGATGAGCGTAGAACAGACATTACAGTCATGCGGTATTATTGCAGGGGAATATTTGCATCTGCATGATACCGATGCCAATGAGCCGACAAAGCTTGTGACAGTTTAATTTAGCAAGGCATAATTGAAGTAAATATGGGTAAAAGATAGGTGTGTTAAAAGTTTCTACTTTTAGCATACCTTTTTTATTTTATGAACAATTTTTTAATTAGGTTTTATGTGATTTTCATCTAATTTTAATGTTAAGTGTGTATGCTAACAGTAAGAGGAATAAAGAAAGGATGAGCGATATGGGATACTATCCTGAAGACGATAAAAAAGAAACTCAAAATGATCGTATTGCTGAGCTTGAGGCTCGTTTAAAAAGAGAAGAAGAAGAAAAAAAACAGCGGCAAAATAGAAAAGAAAAAAAAGGCGGCAGTAAAGGCGGGTACTTTTTATCTGGCTTGAGTGGTGTTGTCGTTGGTGCTTTATTATTATGGCTCCTGCTCCCCTCGTTGGCAAATCAGCTACCAGGTGGTAATGAAGTTAACTCGGTTACAAATGATTCCCCAAACTCAACGATTAGCCAAACTGCAACAGAGGTGACAACTGATGTAACAAATGCGGTTGAAAAAGTATCGAGTGCCGTTGTTGGGATTACAAATATCCAAAATGTAGCACCAAACTTTTGGAATCAAAGTACGGGAGAAGCTCAAGCGGTAGGTAGCGGTTCAGGCGTTGTATATAAAAAAGAAGGGAACTTTGCCTTTATCGTAACGAACCACCATGTTGTGGATGGTGCAGAACAAATTGAAGTAACTTTAGATGATGGCGAGAAAGTAAAAGCAGAGCTTATCGGTTCTGATATTTGGACAGACTTGGCAATACTTTCAATACCAAGTGAAGGAATCGATACAGTAGCTAACTTTGGAAATTCGGATGTATTAAAACAAGGTGAAACGGTAATTGCCATCGGAAATCCATTAGGATTAGATTTTTATGGTTCGGTAACAACAGGTGTAATTTCGGGGAAAGACCGCTCTGTACCTGTCGACTTAAATGAAGATGGTGCAGAAGACTGGTCAACAGAAGTATTACAGACTGATGCAGCAATCAACTCAGGGAACTCAGGCGGAGCTTTAGTGAATATTGCAGGTGAATTAATCGGTATAAATTCGATGAAAATTGCCCAGTCTTCAGTTGAGGGCTTAGGATTTGCGATTCCGATCAATTCAGCAATTCCAATTATTGAACAACTCGAAAAGCATGGGGAAGTACAACGCCCAACTATGGGAATTTCCTTAGTCGATTTAACGGAAGTACCGGCTTATTATCAACAGCAAACATTAAAATTACCTGAAGAAGTAACGAATGGTGTTGTCATTTCTCAAGTTGTAAGAGGTTCAGCTGCAGATAAAGCAGGTTTACAGCAGTACGATGTCATTGTAGAAATGGATGGCGAAAAAATCGAAAATGCAATTGAGCTTCGTAAACATTTATATAATCAAAAATCTATTGGCGATACATTAAAAATTAAAGTATATCGCAACGGTAAAATAGTAGAGGCTAATTTAGAGTTAGTGGAAAATGCACAATTGTAAATGTGGATAACTTAATAAAAGAATGAAATTGTACACAACGGGTAGAGAAGAAAAAGGCTTGTCTTTTCTACTCGTTTTTTGTCTGTTACAATGGGTTGTGGATAACATTTCAAAAATTGTGAATAAGTTTGTGGAAATTTCAGAAAAGAAAGAAGGTTTAAAAATGAAGACGTACAGCTGTGAAACCCATATAGATCATGCGTTAGATATGCACGTGGCAGAAACAGAAAATTTCCCGATGATGGATTTGTTATCGGAAGAGGAAAAGTTATCAACAACTTGTTCTTACTGTGAACAGTCCGCAACATATGTTGTATCAAGTAAATAACTTTACACAATATATAGTTTTTATTTGTGGATATGTGCATAACTTTTGTGGATAACTTGTTTGTAAATGGAACGTAAAGGTGGATAAGTTGTGAATATTACTATCATCTCGGTTGGTAAGTTGAAAGAAAAGTATTTAAAAATGGGTATTGAGGAATATGTAAAGCGATTAGGCGGCTATGCGAAAATCGATTTAGTAGAAGTACCGGATGAGAAAGCACCTGAGCAGTTAAGTGAAGCTGATATGGAAATCGTCAAACGTAAAGAAGGTGACCGTATCCTTGCGAAAATCAATGACGGTACATATGTCATCGCATTGGCACTTGACGGTAAAATGAAAACGAGTGAAGAAATGGCCGCAGATTTAGAGGCGCTAATGACTTACGGGAAAAGCAAAGTCGCGTTTGTTATAGGCGGATCATTAGGATTGCATGCGGATGTACTTAATCGCGCGGATGAAAAACTGTGCTTCGGAAAAATGACGCTGCCTCACCAGTTGATGAAACTAGTGCTAGTAGAGCAGATTTACCGCAGTTTTAGAATTATTAAGGGTGAACCGTATCATAAGTAAGTGCGGTTTTTAATAAACCATCGATTACAGTAGTTTTACTGTAGTTGATGGTTTGTTTTTGTTTGTCTAAGAGTAATAATTTGCAGATGAATAGGGAGTAGCATGACTTAATATAAACTCTTTTTATGTAGATCTAAAATATACAAAAGCTAAGACCGATTTTCTTTTATAGAAGATCGGCCTTTACAAATTGTTTACGGATTTTTTCCTATACTTTATTCTTTGTTCAACTCGAAATGTAATTCAGGATATTTTACATTGATAAATGAATTTATAGAAATATATATTCAGTGAGTGTAGTTGGTAGATGAAAAAATCACAATTTAGCCTGAGTTATATGTATTAGTAAGAGTAGATTGCATTATAGCAAAAAAGTATAATTGAATAATAAGGAAATTATATATAAAAAGAAGGACTACATGATGAAAATTACAATCTAC
Source organism: Solibacillus isronensis (assembly GCF_023715405.1). Lineage (NCBI taxonomy): Bacteria > Bacillati > Bacillota > Bacilli > Caryophanales > Caryophanaceae > Solibacillus > Solibacillus isronensis. The sequence goes on along the minus strand of NZ_JAMBOC010000005.1, from coordinate 122,000 downwards.
TTAATAAAGTTATCAGGAGATTTATGAAATGTTTTTATTTATATTCGGTTTAGTAACGGGATTAATAATTTATTGGATTTATACAAAATATTATCAATCAAAGTTTCAAAATGAAAACATTTCCTTAAAGTTAGTGGAAAGGTCGCATGATATTATTTATTACTATGAAGTAAAACCTGTCTATAGACATAGGTATACAAGTCCTTCTGTAGATTTATTTTTAGGGGAAGGTACGTTAGAGGCTCTCTATAGAGATTCGAATACCCCTTTTGAAATGATTCACCCAGAGGACAAAACAATTATGGAGAACAAGATTTCAGGTCAAATTAATTATAACGAGGGTATTATCCAGCGTTTAAAAGGTACGGATGGAATTTATAGATGGTTTGAGGAATATACAACGCCGATTTACGAGAACGGAGAAATCGTTGCAATTCAAGGTATTATGCGAAATATTGATGAAAAAATAAAGTTAGAGCAAGAATTACAATATCGAAGTACCCATGATGCATTAACGGATATTTATAATCGTGGTTATTTTGAACAAATGATTAATTATTATAATAAAGAAAAGAATGTAGCGTTGGGTATAATTTTATGCGATCTCGATCAATTAAAATATGTAAATGATACATATGGACATAAAAAAGGTGATCAATATATAGAAGCCGCAGCGAAATTACTAAAAAGCACATTTTCCGGTAACGTAATTGTTTCACGTGTAGGAGGAGATGAATTTGCTGTAATTATACCAAATACAACGATGAATCAGATTGAAATGCTTTGTAATCTGCTCCGTGAAAAAACCAATCATCATCCTGTATTAAGTAATGATATCAACCTTCAAATGTCCATTGGTATGGCTTTTAGTGAGCAATCGGCTGGTAAAACAGAAAGTCTCTACATTGAAGCAGATAAAAAGATGTATGAAGAAAAGAAACAAAAACGAAAACCGATATCTATGCTCCATTAGAGCATTTTTATCTATTTATTATAATTGATATAAGAAATACCGTAAAAAATAACCATCACCTGAAGTTTGAAGGAGTATATGAAGCATTAAATAAATCAAAGCTTCAATAATCTACATCCCGTAAGAAAATCAGTAGGTGTAGCTTATTAAAGCTTTTTTTATGAGATGACATTAGGAATTTTACACGTAATTGTAAATGTTTGCTTCTCTGCTATAAATTCTAAATATCCGTTATGCTGCTCTATAATTTGCCGAATAATTGAAGTACCTAAACCATTATGATTTGGTTTTGTTGTAACACCAGTCTTGGCAAACAGTTGGTCAGCAATTTCCTTCGGCAAGGGAATTGTATTGTTTGAACAAGTTAATAGATATAGACCGCTTTTTTTACGAAGGCTTAATTCAATAAAAGCTTGTTTGTTATACTTCGTTTGCCATTCAATGCTTGCATCAATCGCATTTTCTAATATATTCCCTATTAGCTGAACGATTTCATCAGATGGAAGGGATAAATTTGATACAGGTGTTTCAAACAAATAATTAATTGCAATATTGTGGCTTCGTGCCTTTTCGTAATTCGTATATAATACGGCTGCTACTGCCCCCTGCTCTCCCTTTAACGACAAGTTCGTCTGTTCATATCGCTTTACTAACCCTTGCATATAGATTTTAGCTTCATTAACCTTATCTTTTTCCAGTAAATAAGCAATTGCTGATACATGCTTTAAGTAATCGTGACGTTCTTTACGTACCTCTTGAAATGTACGATTAAATTCTACTAGCTTTTCATTTACTTCTAACTGTACTGTTGAAGTCTTAAATAGCGCTTTCTGCTTTTGTGAACTATAAATAACCACAAGCAATGCGCCAAAAAGTAAGTGTAGATTTTGTACACTCTTCCCATTTAATACATAGACACCATACATACATAAATGAATTATTACACTCCAATCAATCTTTAACGTAATTCTTTTCATAGCTACTAATGTTAAAATGATGCTTATTGGAATGCTTATGTATAAGGAAAGATAGCCTACTGTTGCGAGGGCAAAATGGGTACAACAAATGATGAAAAAATATAGTTTATGCTTCATATAGCCACCTCAAAAGTAGTTTTTTTGTATAATATCTAGGTTTTCCTTTGTAATAACTGCTTTTTCTTCAATTCCTTCAAAGGACACTAAATAGGAATTCTTTGCGTATAACGAAAAATTTAATATGTATTGAATATTGATAATAAATGAGCGGTGAGCTCTTATAAACAAACGGTCCCTTAACTCTCCCTCTAATTCATTTAAGGTTTGATAGGTTTTTACAGGACCATTTTTTGTATAGATCGTTGTAGCACGACCTGAACGTTCAATAAATATAATGTCCTTTTTTTGTACGATATGAATATCAGATTTTTGCTTAATAAAAATCCGGCCCGATAACTCGGCTTTTTGTTGCTTTGCTAACAATCTTTCAACAGAAGATACAAGTCTTTCTTTTGTATAGGGCTTCATTATGTAATCATGTACGTTCAATTCAAAAGCATGAACAGCGTACCCGCTATTGCCTGTTACAAAGATAACCATAATTTGTAAGGCATGTGTATAAATAATATCAGCTAATTCGTAACCCGATAATTCTGGCATTTCAATATCCGCAATCAGTAAATCAATCGATTGCTTTTTTATTTCCTCATAGGCTTGCTGTGCACTTGTAGTAGCAAATACAATATTAATTTCTTCGATTGGCTCTATAATTGCCTTTAGTTTATCTAAATCAATCGCTCGGTCATCTACTAATCCTACTCTCATGTTATACACCTCGTAATAAATATACACTATACGTAATATTTTGACAGTTCTACAATTCATTCTCCCTTTTCACGACATAATAAGGCATTTTTGCGACAACATCGCAGACACCTCTTGTATTTATTTGTACGATAAAAACATCAAATAAACGAGGTGACGGAAATGATTGAAATTAAAGGAGTAACAAAACAATTTCAAAATAAGAAACAATATATAACTGCCTTAAAGCAAGTTTCCCTAGAAGTTCATGAGGGTGAGGTACTTGGGCTCCTAGGTGAAAACGGTGCTGGGAAAACAACCTTACTACGAACAATCGCTACACTAATTGAACCGTCTTCAGGTAGCGTTGAAGTAGCAGGTTTTCATACCGTAAAGCAATCTGATGAAGTGAAAAAAAGAATCGGCGTACTGTTTGGTAGTGAGACAGGACTTTATGAGCGACTGACAACACGTGAAAACTTAGAGTATTTTGGTTCACTTTATGGCTTAGGTAAGCATGAAACAAAAGTGCGTATTGAAAAATTAGCGAAAATGTTTGGCATGCGAGACTATTTAGATCGAAAAATTGATGGGTTTTCAAAAGGGATGCGTCAAAAAGTGGCCATTGCAAGAACATTATTACATGATCCAGATATTGTACTCTTTGATGAACCAACGACAGGACTGGATATTACATCATCCAATACTTTCCGTCAGCTTGTGCATCAACTGAAACGTGAAGGGAAAACCATTATTTTCTCTAGTCATATTGTAGAGGAAGTAACGATGCTATGTGATCGTGTAGCAATGATTCATAAAGGTGAGCTTGTCTATGATGGCACTCTTGAACAGCTTTATGCTGAAGAAGGCTCAAGCGATTTAAACTATATTTTCATGAGTAAATTAGTACGTGGAGGAAATGAAGATGCTTAATATATTCAAAAAAGAGTTAAAGGATACATTTCGAGATCAGCGCACATTAATTTTAACTGTATTTTTACCATTAGTTTTAATGTCAGCATTAGTATTCTTCTATGAAAAAATGATGGCGCCTGACGAGGATATTCAGCTTCATGTCGTGACAGAAAAAGAGCAGTTAGAGTTTGTAAAAGGTTTACTAGATGGAAAAGGAAATTTAGAGCTTCGTGCTGTAGATGATGTTGAAGTTACTATTAAAGAAGGTGAAGCAGTAGCCGGACTTGTTCTTACTGGAGACTTTGAACAGCAAATCGCTGCTGGAAATGCGCCAACAGTTCAAATATTAGGCGATGCATATAGTGAAAATAGCTATATTGCCATGTCAGCAATCGAAATGGCATTAACACAATACAGTCAGGCAATTGTTTCTGAACGTTTAGGACAACAAAATGTAGAAACGTCGATTATAACACCTTTTACAGTTAATAAAGTACAAGTAATCGAAGGTGATCAATCTGTACAAATGATGAGCTTCCTTATTCCAATGATGCTAGTTATTGCAGTAGGTGTAGGTATTTCATCTTCAGCAGCAGATTTTATTGCAGGTGAAAAAGAACGCCGTACGATGGAAGCTTTATTAATGACACCTGTAAATCGCATTTCATTTTTATTAGGCAAATGGTTAACACTCGTTATTCTCGCTACGGTTACAGGCATTTTAACGTTAGGCATCGTATTTATTGAAATCTACTTCTTTACAGAACAGTTAAAAGCCGGCTTGACAATGGACGGAAATGTTTGGTTAATTGGCACGGTCGCTCTTTTAATTATCATTAGTTTCGCTGCATTAATGGCTTCAGCGTTATTGCTGACAAGTATTTTTGGTAAGACGGTAAAAGAAGCACAAAGCTACGGAACACCCATAATTATGGTTGGAATTTTACCGGCCTTATTCATCACAAGTGTCGGGCTAAATGAATTAATTACTGCATATTTTTTAGTTCCAATCTTAAATGTGTTTGCTATTTTTAAAGAATTATTTGTTGGAGTCATTGATATCGAGCATGTATTCCTTACACTTGGAGTTAACATAGTGTTAGCGTTAGTAATTCTAGCAGCAGGACGTATTTTATTTGCGAAAGATAAATGGGTGTTGTAATAAAATAAATAATAGCAAATCCCTTGTGGCTGCATGCAAGGGATTTATTTTTATTTACTACAGCGCATCTACTTTTTGTTTTAGAAGATCTGATTGAAATTTAAACCGCACTTAACCATATTACGTAGATCCGCATCATAAGTAAGTGCGGTTTATAAATTTTGTGAAAGAAGGTTTTCTTTAGTTGGAGGCAGTTTCACGAAAGATGCAACTGCAGATCCAATGTAATTTTTATTTATGCTTCTCGTAAGATAGGAAGGGTGCAGCAGCGGAACGAGCCGCCGGATTTAATAATTTCTGTAATATCCACTTCAATTACCTGAAAGCCCCGATTTCGAAGCTGTTTGTTGACATTAATATTAACTGGCAGACTTAATATCCGCTTGTTGCCAATACTCAATACATTTGTACCTAATTGAAATTGCTCTTCTTCAGAAACCTCAATTAAATCATAACGTGCTGCAAAAAAATTAATTTCTTTTTGTGTTAAAGCATTTTTATAAATAAGGGCTACTTCAGGGGAAACGATATTAAATATACAATCTAAATGCAAGTATTTTTCTTTAAATGGAATAGGAATGATCTTAAAATTATTTAATAGACGCTGTAATTGTTCAACAGCTTTTTCGTCCGTCCGATTACTGAGTCCCACGTAGATGGTATTCTGATCGATTACAACATCCCCGCCTTCAATTCGTTCCTCGATTAAATTATAATAGGAGATTTCTTCGTCCTCCAGCCACTGCTTTAAAATGTTTTCCTCTCCTGAGCGAACTTCTGTCGCCATTTTAGCAACAAAAATTGTTTGTCCTAGTGTAAAACCAACATCCCTTGTAAAGACCTGTTCAGGATATTTTTTATGAAAAGGTAATAAAATAACATCGACGTTATTTTCCTGTAGAATTCTAACAAATTCAGCATGCTGCTCGAGTGCGCGTTCAATATGGATGCCTTCCTTCTTAAAATGCTCCTGTGTTTCATTAATTATCTCACGAATCGCCATATATTGAGGTTGACAAAGAAGTACTTTTTTTAAAACATCGTACTCACTCATGCAAAAGGTCTTGAGATTTATGTTTGGGCGTTCTGTCACTTTTAGGTACTCCTATCATCGCTTTTTGAACTAGTTTTTCCGAAACGGTCATTATTATTACAAACGGACATACTGAAATTAAAGACAATAGCATTTCTATTATTATATATTTATAGTCACATATTCCTAAATGAACATGAAATTAGAAATACATATATATATAATTCGCATCAAAGATGTCTTAATAGAAAGAAAAGGGACAACCTTTACAATTCGTTGCCGCAATCTTAAATAGATGCAGTTTTTGTAACTTTGTTTCGGTACGGATCTTTCTAAATAATACCCTTCAAAGTGTATGGTATTTTCGAGCCTGTAAACATAAGATGTTTTAATTATTCATGTTCGCAAGGGGGAAAATATTTGGGATTGCAGAAAGAGGAGAACATAGAAGGAACAAAACCTAATTTCCTTATCTTTATAGTGGATGAACAACGATTTCCGACAGTTTACGAAAATAAGGAACTAAAGAAATGGCGTAAAGAAAATTTAAAGACACAGGAATTATTACGGGAAAATGGAATGGAATTTTTAAACCATTACGTTGGAAGCACTGCATGCTCACCGAGTAGAGCAACACTGTATACGGGACAATACCCATCATTACATGGGCTAACTAAAACAACTGGGGCTGCTGCGTCTTCATTTGAACCGGACGTATTCTGGCTAGATTCTAATACAGTTCCTACTTTTGGGGACTATTTTCGTGCGGCAGGCTACCGTACATTTTGGAAGGGGAAATGGCATGTGAGTCCTCAGGACATTTTGATTCCTGGAACTCAAAATGCATTGCCTAGTTACGATCCAAATACAGGTATTCCTGACCGAAATCTTGAAAAGTTTTACTTGGAATCTGAGCGTCTAAATGAATTTGGCTTTTCAGGCTGGCTTGGTCCAGAACCTCATGGATCCAATCCTCGTAACTCTGCTTCATCTGCTGGCATTGGAACAAGTGGTCGTGATGAAGTGTACTCAAGGGAAGTAGTTGAGTTACTTCATTCACTCGAAGCGGATAGTGTTAATCAAAGTCAACCTTGGTTAATTGTATCTTCATTTTTAAATCCACATGATATTACGTTGTTCGGAGAAACAACTGAATACCATCCGTTATTCAATTTTGAAGTAGACCCTTCTGTTCCTATTATTCCACCTGCTCCTACAGCGGATGAATTATTGCACACAAAGCCAGCTGCACAACAAAGCTACAAAGAGACTTACCACAAAGCCTTCCAGCCAACAAGAGATAGTCTTTTTTATCGTCAGCTTTATTTCTCCCTTCATAAAAAAGTCGATCAAGAAATGGGGAAGGTATACAATAAACTAAAATCCAGCAAATTTTATGATAATACAATTATCATTTTTACTTCTGATCATGGAGATTTATTAGGTGCTCACGGCGGATTATTTCAAAAGTGGTATAACGCATACGAAGAAGCGACTCATGTACCATTTATCGTTCATAATCCAAAATTGTTTCCAAATAGGCAAACTGCGGATATGTTGACTAGTCATGTAGATATTCTGCCAACTCTTTTAGGATTAGCCAAAATTGACGTAAACAAAATTCAACAGGAGTTAAGGAAAAATCATACTGAAGTACATCCACCTGTAGGAAGAAATTTAACGCCGCTTCTCTATGGGGATGAAGCTTTCCTACGGGCAAATGAGCCGATTTATTTTATGACAGATGATGATGTAACGAGAGGATTATCTCAGACTAGTATTTCCGGCCAGCCTTATAATTCTGTTGTCCAGCCAAACCATATTGAATCTGTCATTGCGTATCTTCCAACAGGTCAAAATAGGGAAAGGGAGCTTTGGAAGTTTTCAAGATACTTCGATAATCCGCAATTTTGGAGTGACCCAGGAGTAGAAGATCAAGTAACAGAAATTCAAAGTCAAACTCCTGTTAATGAAGAGATCACTGTTTCTATGTCAAAAATCGTAACGAAAACAGTTTCTGTTCCTGAACAATATGAACTGTATAATCTTACGAAGGATCCTCTTGAAAGAAAAAATCTTGCAAATCCTATCCACGCAAATATTGTAACAAAATTGATTCAATCATTAATGATGAATCTCCTGGAAGAACAGCGGGAACAAAAAAGGCTGACACCAACGAACGGTACTGTTTCATGTTTGGAAAATAGCGGGGATTAATAAAAAGCCGTTGTTTATTGGTGTGAAAAAAATGACATGAAAAAGCTTAGAGGATTAGTTACTATCCTCTAAGCTTTTTAGTATGTTGATCGAATGTAAATTGTTTTGCAACAAAAAAAGGCAGCATCTCACTTGGAGATGCTGCGGTAGAATTCTTTGTTCCTGAAGAACTCTAATGGGTTTGGCACCCAATAATGCTTATTTAACAATCTTAAATTAACATTGTCGATGTCAAAAATATGTTGGTCGTTTACTACTATTCCAATATAACATAGTAAACCGTGGAATCTTTAATAATTATGTATTCTGTGTTTAATTTTTGATGCTTGTCTGTTTTAGTTATCCCTACTCAAATAATTTTTTATTCTATAGTCGTTTTATCCTGGACCTTTTTAACATACATTAAAAAAAAAACTTGGAGACATAGGGGGAATTAGTTGCTTCTATTCATTATTCTTATCTCCATTTGCTGTCTTGCTTATGGACTAATCAAAAAACGTTTCATCGCTCTCACCTTTCCTATAATAGGACTTATTATTTTAATGGTTGTTAAGGTGATTTTAGTACCGCTTCCTTTAAAGGAAACAATTCTTTTTATTTTAGATTTACGATAAAAATTTGAAGAAAGAAGGTCTAGATGAAAAAAATCGACAAAAAAGTTGCTGATGCCTATTTCCGTGAGAAAAATACGTACATGGCTATTTATTTTGCAATTTGGTTTTTAGTGTCTTTTGTTATGGTAGCGCTTGCAGACTCGTTAACTGATGTTCAATTTTTGGGATTCCCGTTCCACTATTTTATGGGGGCAATTGGAGCTTTATTTACTTTCATTGTTTTACTGTTTGTAAATGCGATCGTTGGAGACAAAATCGATAAAAAGTATGGGATCAGTGAAGCGCGAAATGAAGAAATTGGCGCAAACAATATGATAAATCACTAATGGAAGGGGGTAATTTATGGATACTCAATTTATAGTTTCAATGTTAATTATATTGGCTACATTTGCTTTATATATTTGGATTGCGGTTTATAATACTGCTAAACAAACATCTGACTTCTATGTTGCTGGTCGTGGAGTGCCACCAATTTTTAATGGGATGGCAATTGGGGCAGACTGGATGAGTGCAGCATCCTTTATCGGGATGGCTGGTACGATCATGTTACTTGGCTATGATGGATTGGCTTATATTATGGGATGGACTGGCGGATATTTATTTTTAACGATATTACTTGCACCGCAGCTGCGTAAATTTGGCCGTTATACCGTGCCTGAATTTATCGGAGACCGTTTTAATAGTAAAGCAGCACTAATAATAGCAGCTTTATGTACAATTATTATAAGCTTCACGTATTCAATCGGTCAGCTATCGGGTTCTGGTGTAGTAATCGGGCGCCTCTTTGAAATTGATGCGAAAATAGGAACAATGATCGGCGTTGTACTTATTGCATTTTATGCTGCATTTGGTGGTATGAAAGGTATCACTTGGACTCAAGTAGCACAATACATCATTTTAATTATTGCATATTTAGTACCTGTAATTTTTATGTCATTACATTTGACTAGTAACCCTTTACCATGGATTTCGTATGGTGAAATTTTAACGAAAATGGGTGAACTCGACCGGGAACTTGGAATTTCTGAGTATTTTGCACCTTTCACCAACGGAACCAAGTGGCAGTTTTTAGCTCTTATGTTTACATTAATGTGTGGTACAGCTGGACTTCCACATGTAATCGTACGATTTTATACAGTAGGTACTATGAAGGCTGCTCGTTGGTCAGGGGCTTGGGCATTAGTTTTTATCGGACTTTTATATTTTAGCGCACCAGCTTATGCAGCTTTTGCTCGTTTTATATTAATGACGGAAGTTGCTGGTAATAAAATTGCTGAACTACCTGCTTGGACTCAATCATGGATTGATACTGGAAAATTGGGAATAGCCGATGCAAATGGTGATGGCATTCTTCAATGGCCAGAACTGCAAATTGCCAACGATATTGTCGTAATGGCTACACCTGAAATCGCAAATCTAGGTGTATTCGTTATTGGACTCGTGGCGGCAGGCGCAATGGCGGCAGCGTTATCTACAGCTGGTGGTTTAATGATTTCTATATCCTCATCATTTGCACATGATATTTATTACCGCATCATCAATCCACAAGCATCTGAGCAAAAACGCCTGTTAATAGGACGTATTTCAATTGTTGTTGCAACACTATTAGCTGGGATTATTGCATTAAACCCTCCTGGTGCCATTACTCAAATTGTTGCATGGGCATTCGCGCTTGCTACTGGTACCTTCTTCCCGGCACTCGTTTTAGGTGTATGGTGGAAGCGTGCGAATGCAAAAGGAACAATAGCGGGAATGCTTGTCGGCTTAGCGGTAACACTTATTTATATCTTCAGTGCGAAATACGGTGGCTTTACGGTATTAGGCATTATTGATACTGGTGCTGGTGTTTTCGGAGCAATTGCTGCTTTCGCTACTAATATTATTGTTTCGCTTTCAACACGGGCTCCTTCACAAGAACTTCAAGATGCAGTTATAAACCTGCGTTATCCAGAACAAATGGTTTATAAAGACGGCGAAGTTTATTTAAATGACGGATCATCGAAGGAATAAAATATTGAGAGCGCAGTTCAATGTTTTATTACAAAATCACTAATATTCAAAAAGCCAAAACGTTAATTCTACGTTTTGGCTTTTCTATTGGTTGCGTTTCTCCCTAAATCCAAGGAGATCTAGGCAGGTTATTCATTTTAGATGACGTATTACTTAGGAATTTTAATAATAATATCACTAAGTTCGATTATTTCCATTTTTAAATCGCTATCAGGATTTACCCATTTTACGCCGTTTTCATCGATTTCCGCCTCCATCAATTTGAATATGGGAGTGAATATTAAAGTTTTGGCATCCGGGTGTAGTTTTTCATATGTGAATACATATTCCATAAACCCCTGCCCGTTTCCTGTGCCGCCTGTTAACCTTGATGTATACGTATTGCCTAAATTATCCTTTACATTTAAATCGGAAGAAATAACGTCCCATTTCTCTTTTAACATCTCATTTTTTTGCGTTTCTGTATAATTGACGATAAAGGAGATCGGTGTGTATATAACTTCATTTATTTTAATACCTAGATCAGCTTTTTTTGATGCAGGTGCTTCCACAATTTGAACTTTATTCTCAGTAGCTTTGGCATCTATTTCAAAATCCCAACTACCTTGAACCATTTCTTTTGTGTCCCGATTGGAAAGACTGCTAATGTGGAATTCGAAATTCGCCTGTTCCAATTGATTAGATAAGTTCAGAATTGCTGTTGTTAAGCCGGCATATTTGTTTGGTCCGACCTTTTCAATTATATGCTCTGTATGAAAGAGGGCATGCTCACGACCATCCACTTTAAATGTAGTTTCTATTTCCGGATGCTCACCTAAATCTCTGTCTGTTTCGATATAATAGCCAACTAAAAACTTTTTACTGTCAAATAAGCTTTCATTTACCGTAATCGTTGTGCCATTGCTTTCTGCTACAAGATGCTGCTGATCCGCAAACTCCTCATAGCCTGAAATTATCTTGTCCTTGGTCGAGAAGAGTTTGATAATACTGTTTACTATCGGAATATCATGAGCAAAGGTGGTATAGGACAGACCTATAAGTGATGCGGTACCGATACCGAGCGAAAGGCAGACAGCCGCAACTCCTTTCATCCACTTTCTGTTTTTTGTTTTGGATACTTGTCTTTTCAAGTCTCTTTTAAACTGAGCCTTTTCGAATTCTGTTACATCAGCTTCTTCAAATTCATTTACATCAATGTCAATATCATTAAAGTGTTTAAACAGATTTTTCAATGGGCATACCCCCTAAATCTTTTTTTAGTTTTTTTCGACCATGGTAAAGGCGGTTATCTATTGCCGATTTTGTCATCTCCAACTGACGAGCAATTTCTTCTGTATCAAAGTCTAACAAGTATCTCATTATAAAAATTTTCTGATCGACGGGCTTTAAACTAGAGATGATTACCTGAATTTCCTCCTGTTCTTCCAGGAAGGAGTTTTCATACATTATGGATTCGGCCAGTGTCAGTTCTATGTTCAAAGAAGGGCTTTCTTTTTTCTTCATTTCCATCCGGTAATAATCGATTGCTTTATATTTAGCAATAACGCAAACCCATTTCTTAAAATCAGCTGCATCGCCATGGAACTTTTTTGCATTTTTCCAAATAGATAATAGAATATCGTTACAGCATTCCTTTGGGCTTTCATTAATGTCTAGCGGACCTAAAATTTTTAAAACAACACCTTTTATTAATGGAAGATAGTGGTCGATTACGTAATCAAGAGCATGTTCTTTGCCGGCTTGAAGATATTTTATAAAATTTTGCTCATCAATCTTCATATCGTTCTCCTTTTTATAGTATTGTTACTGCAAAAGCTTTTACATTATATATAACGTATGGTGATGACCTTTTTTCGCAATAAAACCAAAAAAGTTAAAATATTGAAATATATATCGGGCTTATCTAAAAGAAGTTAAATAAAAAACGTTATTTTGCACTGAATGCAAAATAACGTTTTTTAATGTGTTAGTTCTGTTGTTTTTTTACTTTTACCGGTTTGAAGATAGAAAGTAAGAAAATTACTAACCCTGCAATACCAATTCCTAAAATTGTGTTGAAGGAAGCGCCTGTGTAGAATCCGCTGCCGAAGTAGAAAATTTCCCGTAAACCTTCAGAAGCAAAGCGAATTGGTACCCATGGACGAATGAAGTTTACGAAGAAACTTGGAAGCATTTCCTGTGGTGTCATAAGAACACCCATACCTAAAAGCATGACAACCATGAATAATGTAATAGCTGGTTTGCCAATCCATGCGGTAATTGCCGATACTAATAAATAGAAACAGAATGCTGCAAATGATACAAAGAAAGCCACCAGGAAGTAGCTTGGCATATTAATACCTGCGATCTGTGCAAGTGTTGCAACAGTGAAGCCTGAAAATAGGGCAATAATTATGCCGAATAAAACTTGCCCGCCAATTAGGCCTAATGTTTGTTTACGTGTTAACAGCTCTTTCTTAAAGATGCTTGATGTTGCTAAAAATACAATGAATCCACCGATTAACGCACCTACCCATGCAGGTACTGCCAATAAAGTTGGGGCACTACCGTTTGCAGTAGAAGCTGTAATAGGATTGTATATTTTTTCTTCAGCAACAATTGGATTTACTAAAATGGAAGCTTGCGTTGCATCAATTTTTTCAGTACCAAGCTGTGCTGAAAAGTTTGCGGAATATTGGTCGTTCACTCCAGATACAAAGCTGTTTAAAGCTGTTTTTGCAAAGTTTGCACCTGTCATATTAAAGCCTTGGTTAATATATATTTGCAGTTTGGCAGCTTGATTATTTGTTAGTGCATTTTGTAGTGTGTCATTGTAACCTTCAGGAATGACAAGTGCTGCATAATACGTTTTATCTGCAAATAGTGATTCAATATTTTCTTCTTTCTCATTTGTAAATGCTATAACTGGTTCTGAACCGTCTACACCTTTACTCATTTGTTCCACAGCCTCGAGAACCATCTCAACGTGTTGTCCCTCATCGTTAACAATAAGAGCAACCGGCAGATTTTTTACTTGCGGATTTCCTTGTGCAAATAAGTTTACCGAAAATAGTGCAATGATTAATATAACAGCAATAGGAGCAGCCCATGCTAATTTTTCTTTAAATAATCTCAAATGAATTACATCCTTTCTAAAATTTCAACATGTTGTTTATTATTACTCGTTTATTTTATAATTTAAGGGAAAATCAAAGCAATCAACAAAATAAACAGATTGTTCAATTTTGATGAAAGATGGTGTTTTTTTGAGCGTTTATACAGAAAAAAACCGAAGAACAAAAGAGCTTATTCAAAAATCATTTATGGAGATGCTGGAAAAGAAAACTTTCGATTCAATTACAGTAGGGGATATTGCGAAAACAGCCAAGATTAATCGTGGAACGTTTTATTTACACTTTATCGATAAGTTTGATTTGCTGGATCAGATTGAATTACAACTATTTGAAGAGCTAGGGGATTATATTGATGAATTGCAATCGAAGTATTCATCTACACATTCGTTTGAAAAAGGGCAGGAACAATTAGCTTCCGCATTATTTAATTCGATAAAAATGCAGGCACCACTTTTAAAAATCTTTTTAAGTGAACATGGCAGAGCGGGTTTTCATCTTCGGTTTAGAGCAGCCTTTTCAGAAAAGGTGCGAGTAAACCTGGAGGGAAATGAAAGCTTCAATGCAAATTTAAATGTCTCGATGGAATACTTTTTAGCCTTTATCACATCTGCTTTTTTAGGATTGATTGAACAATGGGTTCAAAATAATCTAGATAAGACCCCTGAAGAGATGACGGCATTATATATTAATATTATTTCCTTTATTCAAAGGAAGAATACTTAGCCTCTGTAAAGACGGTATGGTCAGGCCCTACTGTTCAGACGAGCCATACGGTATGGCCGACATATAAGCTAATAAACAAAATAAAAAAGAAGGTGCAATGCCTTCTTTTTTTTATATACTGCTTGTACGTTGCTTTTTAATGAATCGAATCGCAACGATAATGGCGACAGTTGCAATAATCACATAAAATAGTTGCCGATATTGCTGTGATACAGAGACAACTCCATAAGAAACAGAGGCTAATACAAGTCCATAAATCATGTTTCCAATTGTAGTAGCTGAGATAAAATACGATATTTTCATTTTGCTTAAGCCGGATACGATATTAATTAAATTCGTAGGAAGGAATGGCAAAATACGCCCCGACAGAACAAATAGAAAGCTGTTTTGATTTATTTGCTGCTCATACTTTTTTAGTTTTTCTGAAGAGAATAAATTAGCGAAAAAGTAGCGAATGGAAAGGAAAATTGATGTACTTCCAATAACACTGCTGAAGGTACTAAAAAAATAACCACGCCAAAATCCAAACAATGCAATATTAATCGTGATGACTAAAATTAACGGGATAAATGTAAATAGATTTTGCAGGAACATTAATAATATCATTATTAAAATAACGATAGTTAGATTGTTATGGGCAAGCTCTAAAATAAGCTGGGGTGACAGATCGGAAACAGAAATACCGCTTTTATAAAGTAAAAAGAATAAACCTGTTAAAATTGCTGCAAATAGAGTCCCTCGTATAAACAACGATTGTTTTTTCATATTGTAACCTCTCTTAATATAATTCCATTCGATAGTTTAAATGTATTTAATGAAAATTGCTATTAACAAGATTTGAAAAATATGAAAAAGGATTACACATTCTCCGATATATCTCGTAGTAACCTTTTTTAATACGGTTTATAATTTGATATGATATTCAAGTATAAATATGGAATTTATAATTTGATTTTCCTCAATAACATCAAGGAGGGGGAAGACGCCATGAGTAAAAAAGATGAAGCATTAACACAAATTGAACAAGTATTGCAGGAGTTGAAAAAGGGTGAGGAAGAAAGTGCTGCCACCGCGGTTATAGGTCAACGCAGTGGAAACACCAATATTTCCGGAGCAATATTCAAGGTTATATTTAAACTTTGGGGATTTAAGATTTTATTAATTGCATTGCTTCTTATCCTTTTCACATTTGGGGGTACTTGGTTATTTTTCGGTAATACATTTAAAAAAGAAAGTACAGTATTTGTAGAACAGGTTCAAGAATTAGCAATGCTTGCAACAGCTGAAGCACATATGAAAGTAATCATTGAGCAAGAGGATAATAAGTTGTTTGGAAATGATATTTCAGTTAATTTACCAGGTACAAAAAGAGAGTTATTATTAATAGTCCCTGCTACAGTCATTGCCGGCGTTAATCTTAAAGAAGTGACATCGGATGATATTAAAATCAATGAAGATGACAAAGAGTTAGAGATCGCCCTGCCCCGAGCAACTTTTATACAGGATCCTGCTATTCAGATGGAAGATGTCAAAACTTTTTCAGATGAAGGGTTATTCCGTGGGGAAGTGAAATGGGATGAGGGATTTGACCTGGCAACGGAAGCGCAGGAAAAGATCAAAGATGAGGCCATTGAAATAGGTTTGTTGGAATCAGCAGAAAAAAGTGCCGAGAAAGTTCTCGCAGGTTTTTACAGAAATTTAGGCTATACTGTGAAAATAACATTTAAATAGATTTTAAATGTATCCGTCAAATAAGAAGGTATATTTTGCTGCTTCAAAACAGTCTAATTACTATGATTAGGCTGTTTTTATTTGCTTATGTACAGAGTAATTTGAATAACTTATGAAACTTTTCTATAAATAAAAAAATTATATTAAAATTATTATTCATTTATTATGAATATTATTATATAATCACTTTGATAATGTTCGTGAAAATAAAATATTTAATCTATAAATTACTAATTATTAATAATAATATAGTTAATATACGAACCATATTTGTTTATTTTTAATTAAAGTTCGTGTTTTGGATTAAATGAATAATGAGGAGTTTTAAAGTGGGGAAGTTTGAAAACAAGTGGATGCGTGCGGTCATTCCAGCTTTATTGATTCACTGTAGTATTGGTACTGTTTATTGCTGGTCGTTGTTTAAGGGAGATATTGCCTCTTATATCGGAAAACCGGTCAGTGAAGTGGAATGGGCATTCAGTATCGCTATTTTTGTTCTTGGTATGTCTGCGGCTTTTGGAGGGAAATTTGTTGAAAAGGATATTCATAAGTCATCCTTGCTTGCGGCAATATTCTTTGTTGCAGGGATGGCAGCAACAGGTTTCTTTATTTATCAAAAATCATTGATCGGTATTTATATTTCTTATGGAGTTGTGATGGGGATTGGCCTTGGAATTGGCTATTTAACGCCTGTAAAAACACTGATGCTTTGGTTTAAAGAACAAAAGGGATTGGCAACGGGTCTTGCTGTTGCGGGCTTTGGCTTAGCAAAAGTTATTGCAAGTCCTTTAATGGAAAAGTTACTCGGTAATCGAAATAGTGAAGGGATTTTAGTAAACCCTACAAATATCTATACAATGTTTTATATTTTAGCAGTGATCTATTTAGTAATGATGGTTGTCGGACACTTAATTTTAAAGAAACCGGCTGGACATGAAGAAGAAAGTATTGGAATGCATAGCTTTAGTTATAGAGAAGTATTGACGAATAAAACGTTTATCGGTATTTGGCTAATGTTCTATATTAATATTACATGTGGGTTAGCCTTAATCTCACAAGAAAAAGGTATTTTAGCTTTCATTGGATTTGGAGCGATTGGTTTAGTTAGTTCGCTCACGGCAATTTTCAATGCAGGCGGGCGAATTGCATTTTCTGCATGGGGGGATCGTTTAAAAGATCGTAACTCCATTTATAAAATTATTTTTATTTCTTCTATTAGCATTATTTTATGTACCGTTGTATTTGATGGTATAAATAATTCTATGGCAATTCTTATCATTGCCTTACTTTGTATTGTAAATGCAGGTTACGGGGGAGGATTCTCATCTTTACCGCCGCTATTATCAGACCGATTTGGTATCGATAGTATTTCAACTGTGCATGGTTTAGCTTTATCTGCCTGGGCATTTGCAGGTTTGACGGGTAATCAGCTAAGTGCAATTATTCTGGAAAAGACACAATCTTATGACATGGTATTATACGTAATTGCAGCTTTGTTCACGATTGCGACTTTAATTAGTATCTTCGTTGTTAAGCCTGAAAAAGTGAACTTGGAAAATAAAGAGTTTAATAAGAAAAAAGAAATAGTAATCGGATAAGTTTTGAAAGGGTGCTTTGATAAAAGGCATCCTTTTTCTTAAGGATAAAAAAAGGCTAAGTTTAAGCTCCATCGGGGGATGAAGTTTTAAACTTAGCAATACTAGCTAAAATATTAATTAAATTTCATATTCTGTAACTTCATTATTATTTTTAGGACCTTTGCCGTTGCCGTTGCCATTGCCATTGCCATTGCCGTTGCCATTGCCGTTGCCGTTGCCATTGCCATTGCCATTGCCATTGCCGTTGCCATTGCCATTGCCGTTACCATTGCCATTACCAGGCTTTACAACATTGACATCGAACGTAAGAGTATGTTCACCATATGTTACTGTAACAGAAGTAGTACCTTGGCCTTTTCCTTTTACAGTGCCTTCTTTTACAGTAGCAATCTTACCGTTTTCTACTTGGTAGTTTGCAAGTTTTGTAACATCTTTTTCTGTTGTTTCACCATTTAAAGTTGTTACTTCAGTAATTTTAACCGTAACTTCCTTACCGACTCTTGTCTCAACTTGAGCTTGGTCGACTTCCAGAGTTACAACTGGTTGTTCCACTACAGGAGCTTTAACTGTAACCGTTACTGTAGCTTCATTTTCACCATGTGATACAGTAATTGTCGTTTTGCCTTCTGCTCCTGCAGTTACTAAACCATTTACAACTGTAGCAACATTCTCATCTGCCACAATATAAGCAGCTTTTGAAGTTACGTCTTCTTCTGTTGCATCACCTTCAGCAGGTGTCGTTGTTTCTGTAACCGCAAGCTGTGCAGTTTCTCCAGCTGTCAGGTCCAGTTCAGTCGGATTTACAGAAAGCGTTACAACAGGTTCTACTACTTCTTTTTCAAAGATAATCGCTTCTCCAACATTACCAGCAGCATCTGTAATAACTACTGTTACAGCATTTGTTTCTGCTGTTACCGGGAAATTGAAGCTGCCGTCCTGATTTAAATTGAATGCAACTGGTGCTTGTACTTCTCCGTTTACAGTCGCAACATATGAAGCTTTTAATTTGTCATTTAAGTTGTAGTCTAAACCGTATAAATACAATTCTTCATTGTAGTCGATGTATTTATCAGTTACTTGTCCTGATACTACACCCTCAGCTTCTGAACCTGTAATTTCAGGTTTTGTCGTTTTTACAACAATCGGTCCTACATAATCCGAAACTACTCCTGTAGCTGCAAGTCCAGTAAAGTCAATTGTATATAGACCATCCGGAATCGTAGTTGCAGGCGCACTGCCCCAAGGTTTATACTGCCCGCCAACATTCAGCGTATAAGAGCCTTTACCTAATGCGGTACCTGAATGCAGATAACCGATGTAGCCGTCCCCATATTCTCCGCCTTCAGGATTCATAATATCCCAAAGCTCGATATAGTTCGTTGTAACATCACCAGTTAATGTGAATGAAAGTACACCAGAGTCTTTAATACCGTCACCGTTAAATGACAGGTCTGTTTCCGTAATGTTTAAATCTTTAATTTCAGTTACTGCTGCGCTGCCGAAATCAGCCGCGAATGGCAATGACGCTTCTGTAGATCCACCATTAATGTGGATAAAACCTAAAATTTCAGAGCCGTTTGGTGCTACAGCTTGTGAAGCAGTTAGTGTAATGTTTAAAAGCTGCTCTCCAGCTAAAGTAAATGTTGGCTGATCCACTGTAACAGCAGCATCGCCAAATGTTTTATTCACATCTACGGATACGTTGTAATTACCGCCGTTTCCTTTAATGTCTTTTACTAATACTTGTTTCGTTACAGAAATGTTACCGTCTTTCAATGATTGAGGACCAAAAGTAACCGTCCCTTTTTTGTTTTCTACAATTTCACCATTGCCGTCTAAAACTGCTGTATCAAGTGCATATGCAAGAATATCAGGGTGAGCTGCCGCATAAGCATTTACCCGTCCAGCACCTTGAGAGAACACATCATATTTTGCTGTATCCAATACTTTTGCTGTATTTGAAAGTGCCACTTTTACATCGAACGCATCCCAATCAGGATTTGCCTGTTTTACTAAAGCTACGATACCAGCAATATGCGGTGTTGCCATAGATGTTCCTGTTTTACGAGCATATGCTTCATCGTAAACTGCATCAGGGAAGTCCGATTTATACATAGGAATCGTTGACATAATATTTGTTCCAGGCGCTGTTACGTCCGGTTTAATATCAAAGTTTGGTGTTGAAGGTCCACGTGAACTGGAAGAGTTTACATCATCTCCAGTTGTTGTAGTTGAAGCAAATTTACCAAAGCTTACTTTTCCAGTTCCACCAGCCAATGCAGCACGGATTGCAGCGCCGTCCGTTACAGACATATCAAATGTTGGCAGGAACTCAAATGAATCACCAAGGAATGTGCCTGAAATGTTCGGTGCATTCGATCCACCGGCAAAGTTATGGATAATTGTAGCTACTGCACCATTTGCTTTTGCATTTGCAATTTTATCAACAAAAGCGATACTTCCGCGTGAAATTAATGCCACTTTACCATCAACATCAATTCCTTCAAAATCTTTCACTTCTCCGTTTCCAGGAATCGCAACTAAATCAAATTCACCTTGAAGCTGTGTTGATAAGTTTTTACCAAAAGTTGTTCCCATTAAAGGAAGCTGTTTTGTAAAGTTATAGTCGCCTACTGTAATGTTCACTTCTCCGTTATACATTGTTTCCGGATTTGTTGTGTTACCGACTGCAATCCCTAAGCGGGCAGTTGCAGGTGTGCCCATTGTTCCACGGTTTGGACCTGAGTTACCTGTTGCAACGACTCCGATTGTTCCAGCCATCATTGCGTTATTGATAGCGAATGATCCTGCATCTGTTTCAGAGTTAGCACCTCCGCCAAGTGAAAGGTTAATAACATCCATTTCTTCTAAAACAGCTGTTTCAATTGCTTTAACAATACCTGATGTCGCACCGCTTCCGTATGCTCCAAGAACGCGGTAAGCATAAAGGTCTACTTTTGGAGCAATCCCTTTAATGCCGAATTCGTTAGCGCCAATTGCCGCAATTGTTCCGGCAACATGCGTACCGTGAGAAGTATAGAAAGAGCTTCCGTTAGCATTGAATTCAGGTGTTCCTGCCGGACGCTCTGAAGGTAATGTTTCCGATGCATCGTCATCTGCACGAGGTTTAGTGTAGGTTGATGAGTTAGGAATAAAGTTTTTTCCGCCTTTATAAATGTCAGCAAATTCAGGGTGGTCTGCATCAATACCTGTATCAAGTACTGCCACTTTTACCCCTTGTCCTTCAATTCCTTCTTTCCAAAGCTTTTCGATACCAAGGAAAGAAACACTTGTATTCATTTGTGCTTCCACTGGCACATCTTTAATAAGTTCTGAAGGTTTTTTTGATTTTAGTGATTTTGTTGTAATCTCTTCTGATGCGTATACCGTTGCATCCGGTTCGATCAAAGTGATTCCCTCTACTGAAAGCAGTTTTGGAATGTCATTTGCTTTAATTGTTGCGGCAAATCCGTTTAGTACCGTATCAAAAGTGTATCCTTGTGTCATTTGCACCTGTTTGGCAGTTAATTCTTTTTTAACCTTCGCCTGTTGTGCTTTTATATTTGAACGTACTTCATTTGCGCGGGCATTAGAAAACTTTTTGCCTTTAACTTGGCTGATTCCTTGCTCCAATGCTACCGGTTTTTCTGATAAATGAACGATGACTGCAACCTCTTGATTGCCTGAAATATTTTGCAGGCTTTCATGAAGGGTTGGCCCATCTTTAGATAAGCTAAGCTGTTCAGCAATCGCTGCTTTTAGCTCTATGATGCTTTCACTTTGCCCATCCTGCTTGAATGGTTTTGATTCTTCAGCACTTGCAGTCGAGAATGGAACTAATAATGAGAGCACCATAACAAAAGCTAGAATACTGCTAAAGAATCTCGTAAACTTAAACTTTTTCAATTCTCATTTCCCCTTTGTATTAAATTTTCGCACTATTCAGTTTAATGCGGTATTACCAATTTATCACAATGGAATTTATCCGAATATCGAAATTTCTATTTTTTCCAAAAGATTGATAAATAGTATTAGTTTGTAAGGGATAGGATAAATCTATCTTCCTAATTATTTAGTAAAATAGTAGAACTTTCTTATGAGAATAAGTAATTTGGAGGACCTAATTCACTAATAAGGGAAATGAGATTGTATATATCTTTAATAAAAGGAGTTAATAGTGGTTAAACTTTTTAATGAAAAGTTTAAAGTTGAAAAAACTCTTATACTTTTCAAATAAAAATCAATGGAGGATGGCTATGTCAAATATGAATTTTAAACGCAACAATGCAAAAGTAAGAGGAGAGCAAAGTGCGAATAAGCTAGAAGTAAATCAAAATCGTAAAAACTCCCAGCAAGAAGAGTTTGTATCAGAACTTGATTTTATTTTTAATGCAGCTCCAGCAAAAGAGAACAACGTTTCCCCAACAAGAAATAAAACAGGCATGAACGAGCCTGAAAGTGAACGGACTGCCTGGAACTAATTTATATTTGACATCTATTCAGCACATTGAGGTAAGAACTAAGGCTTAGGCCTTGGTTCTTTTTTCTGACCGGAACGGTTATATCATTTAACAGTTGGTTCGGAAATTAAATTGCTGATCGGATTAGTCATTATTATCCTTATACACCTTCTTTTCATTTTCTTCAATCTCTTTCATGTATTCCTGATATTCTTTCTCCACATCTGATGTTGAGGGGAGAATGTGTTCTTTTGACGAGTCGATCCGTTGTCCATGGCGAATCATTTTATAAATTATCATCCCGTTATTTGGTTTTCCGTTAAACGTGGTCATCGGAACCGCATCGAATAATACATAATAAAATGCATAAAAAACAAAGCGATCCCAAAATGTTTTATATTCTTCAATTACCCCGTTGGCAATTAGAAAATTGATTGTAAGACCGAATACAAGATTGATTAAAATCGGTCCGGAATAAATAGTAATATAGGCAAATTTATTTTCATGCTTTAATCTGTCATACGAAAACCAGCTATAAAAATGATAGTATCTGCGAACATCGAACATACCAAACTTAAAAACTCTACGTCCAGATCCAATCGTTACTCTTGGCTCAATGACTCCGAACAGCCAGCTGACAATTACGTAACCCATCTCCCGAAGAAATACGACAGCAGGCAAAATAATAAATGCAGAAATGACTAATGAAATGAGATCGGATATGCCAAACATATTACTATCCCCTCCCAACGAATACTTGTAAGTTGATACCCCTCATCAACATTTCAAAACATAAGCAATTGTTCGATTACCTACACTTGCATTGATTTCACTACAGCTGTTGTTACGAAAAAAACAATATATAAAAATAGTAAATAGAAGGGCTTAATGACACAACTTCCGCCTGTCAGCCACAGCCTCCAATCAGCTCTTCCCAGCAAATAGATCGACCGGTAAAAACTTTTAAATGAATAATTTATTGCTTTCTAATAATGAATTTAACAATTAATTAACATAAAACACTTTTGAAAAAAGGGAAAAACGGGTAAAGGTATGTTGTATCTAAAATTGAAAGGTGTGGAAGTGGAATGTCTGAAAAATTATTTACTGCTATTGCAACTGCTTCAGGAGGACGTGAAGGGAAAGTACAGTCGGATGATGGGGTAATAAAATTTGAAACAGCAATGCCAGGTACACCGCGAGCGAAAAAAATTGAAAATGCAACCAATCCGGAACAATTATTTGCTTCAGGGTATGCTGCTTGTTTTGATAGTGCCCTTCAATTAACTGCAAGTAAGGCCCGTGTTAAATTTACATCGGAAGTTACAGCTAACGTCAGCTTATTAAAAGATGAACAAGATCAAGGATTTAAACTTGGTGTTGTGCTTCAGGTGAAAGGGACAGATATAGAGCGCGAACAATTAGAAGAGCTGGTGCATAAAGCGCATGAAGTATGTCCTTATTCAAAAGCAACAAGAGGCAATATTGAGGTCACGCTTGAAGTTATTTAAATAAGCCTTTACTGATATATGACTGCTGCAAAATAGGAAATTTAAACTAATTTTAATTTTTTACTATGATAGTAAAGTTTCATATTTACTATTTTTTAGAATATTTTGTTTAATTGTTATTATATGGGGTACGTATTAATCGAGCCTATTTTATAAAAATATTTAAATCAATACCCTTAATCTCTCTTCTATTATTTGCTAGGTAGTGTGAGGGTGTTTGAATCAATCGAGAATAAAGGACAGCTTAAGAAGTTATAAATTCTACCTAGCTAATGAAGAGTAATTTATTAAAAGTTACCATCATTTCAATAAAAATCAGCAAGACAGCAGTAAAGTTTTACAGCTATGATTTTCTGCTTAAGAACGAAAGGATGAGATTTCATTTGAGAAAGATATTATTTATTTCTGATCATGGCGACCCTTTAATTCCGCTTGGAAGTAAACAAGCAGGTGGACAAAACAACTATGTAAAACATTTAGCCCTGCAGCTTGACGGTCTTGGTTACAGTGTTGATATTGTTACACATTGGAGTGACGAGCAAAAGCCAGCTGTTGAACAGTTGGGTGAGCGTAGTAAAGTTTACCGCTTTGCAGGTGGTCAAAAAGGCTTTGTTGATAAGCGGCAGATGTTTACTTTACTTCCTCGTTTATATGAAGAAATGACAGAAGGACTGGATATTAGCAGTTATGATGTTGTTCATACCCATTACTGGTTGTCAGGAGTACTTGCATATAATCTGCAGAAAGAATATTCATTTTACTGGTGCCACACAAATCACTCCCTTGCAATTGCAAAAGAGCAAGGTACAGGGTTTATAGAAAGTAAGCGTAAGCACTTTGAGAAACTGATTATGGAACAAGCGGATGTAGTTATTGCTACTACTCCAAATGAAAAGAAGCAGATTGAAGTTTTTACAAAGAAAAAAAGCGCGGTATCCGTTGTGCCGGTAGGAGTTTCACCAGTGTATCTGGCATCTACCGAAGAAGAGAAACAAATTTCATTTCCGTACTATTTTTATGCCGGCCGTTTAGAAACGTCAAAAGGGATTTTTGATCTTTTAAAAGGATTCAGACAGATGCTGGAAATGCATGAAGTCCCTGATAACGTGAAGCTGCTTATTGCAGGTGGATGTCCGGAATCAGTTGATGTAAAGAACTATTGCCCTATAAGCGAACCGCTAAAGGAAGCAATCAAAGGAATGGAAGATCGAGTGTTATTCCTTGGCCCCAAAAAAGAAAAACAGTTAAAGAGTCTTTATTCAGGTGCATTAGCAACTATTATGCCTTCACATTATGAATCGTTTGGTATGGTAGCTGCAGAAGCACAGGCTTGTGGTTGTCCTGTAATTGCGACACATGTAGGTGGACTAAAAGATGTCGTTAAATCCGGAGTGACAGGTCTTCATGTACCTAAAGCTAATGTGCAAGAACTAAGCGATAGCATGGCGTATTTCTTAAAGAGCTCGCCTAAATTATTAAAAATGCGTCGTGATGCAAAACAATATGCGTTAAAAGAATTTAACTGGTCTCTTATTTCCCGCAAAGTAAAGGAGCTGTATGAACGAAAAAATGCTTACATTTCCTTACCTTAAACCTCGTGTTTTAGCAACTGATTTAGATAATACGATTGTTAGTGAAAAGGTTCCGCATACTGAATTGTGGGAAACGCTGGCACTTGAAAACACATCTCTTATATATATTACAGGAAGATATAGACAGTCCGCGATTGATTTAATCGAACGTGAACAACTGCCAAAACCGGACATTTTAATATGTGATGTTGGAGCTTCGATTTACCTTGGTCCCTCATATGAGCTTGATCAGGAATGGGCAGGCAACATTAAGCAGGAAGACTTTGAACAGGTAAAAACGATAGCAAAATCCATCGACATTGCCAGACAGCCAATAGATACACCATGGCGATTGGCCTATTTTGCAAGTAAAACGCAAGTTCAAATACTTAAGCAAGCAATCAATCAACATAATTTAGCAGTTGATCTTATTTTCAGCAGTGAAAGAGATGTAGATATTTTGCCTGCAAATATTAATAAAGGTGCTGCTCTGAAATATGTACTTAACAAATGTCAGTATGATGGGGAGGTTGTTGTAGCCGGAGATTCCGAAAATGATCTCAGTCTTTTCAATCTCGGTTATCCTGCGATTGCAGTTGGAAATGCATGTGACGCAATATTGGCATTATCGGAAAATGAGCATATCCATTATGCAAAAGGACATGCATCAGCCGGTGTAAAAGAAATATGGGAAAAACTTTCCACGCCACTATCACAAAAGATTCAATAGGTTTTTACTAGACAATTACTTTCCCGACGTTACTTCACTATTTTTATAGATAACTGCATAATTTTTAAAATTTGTTTCTTAACAATAGGCAAGTAAATAGGTTATTCCGAATTCCTTTCATAAGTTAGTAGAGATACATCAAGATGAAGGAAGGAGGATAAAATTGGCTAATAGAAACTGGTTTAATTCATTTAATGATGAAAGAGGTCAATCGTTTTTCAATAATGCACAGCAATTGCCAACGCAAACAGGACCAACTCAATATGCATCACCGCAAATTTCACCAACGAGACAATATGTTCAAAGAAACGTATCAAACACGGTGGTACCACATGTACATCCATCACATTTAACAACGGTCAACCAACATTATATTAACAACCAACACTATTTCCCTCATACACAATCTGTTGTGAATGAGTGTTTCGAAACTAATACGATGTGTGGAACACCGTTTAGACCGCATGGCGGCGGATGTGGTTGTTCAAAACGAAGAGGCTGGTAAGTCATTTTTCAATCGTTATGGCTAATGTTAATAAAAATGATAGTAGCACCGTCCAGTTAATGGATAGTGCTATTATTCATGGGCAAAAACACAAAATTTCCAGCTATTTCAGTATATTTTTTGGGCTTTATCAATACATTGAAAGAAAATAACTCATATAAGGAGAAATTACTATTCCAAAAATCGCTTCAGTAAGTACTCATACACCGCCTTTCACATTAGCTCAGACGAACATTGAGCAATTGACGAAAGAGCTTTTCCAACATAAAATTCCAAAGTTAGAACGGTTATTAAAAGTTTTTGAGAATGGTGAAATAAAGACACGTAATTTATGTGTTTCACCGGACTGGTATCGCGAAGACCATACATTTGAAGAACGCAATGAACTCTATATAAAACTGGCTACCGAATATAGTGTTGAAGTTATAAAAAAGTGTTTAACAAACCGATCCTTTTTACAACAAGATCTATCTACCGAAGACATAGATGCCATTATATTTATTAGTAGTACAGGCATTTCTACGCCAAGCATTGATGCTCGTGTTATGAATATTCTTCCCTTTTCCAATGAAATAGTTAGAATCCCAATATGGGGGCTAGGCTGTGCAGGGGGAGCGGCAGGTATTAGTAGGGCGTATGACTATTGCAAAGCACAACCTAACGCAAAGGTGCTTGTCGTGTGTGTTGAGCTATGCAGTCTTACATTCCAGAAAGATGATTATTCTAAAAGTAATCTTGTAGGCACTTCATTATTTGCTGATGGAGCTGCTTGTGCCCTTGTATGCGGCGATGAAGTTGAGCTAGAGCAAAATGTACCGGTACCATATATTAAGGGGCATGGCTCAAAGTGGATGCCGGATTCTGAAGATGTTATGGGCTGGGATGTAAAGAATAGTGGTTTGCACGTTGTATTTTCAAAGAGCATTCCAGTCATTATTTCAAAGTGGCTTGGACCGTTTATTTATGAATTTTTAAATAAGCATGATGTATCTCCTGAGCAAATTGAGAATTTTGTAGCACATCCTGGTGGAAAAAAAGTGTTACAAGCTTATGAGGAAACATTGAATTTAACAACGGAACATACAGATGTTTCACGTGAAATATTGCAAAAAAATGGAAATATGTCTTCTCCGACAGTTCTGTATGTTTTGGAACAATTTATGCTAAATGAAAATAGAGCGGATACTTTAGGGCTATTGGTTGCGTTAGGGCCTGGTTTTAGCGGAGAAGTAGTATTATTGGAATGGAGGGAGTAAGCTGGTTTTTTATATTGTACTAGCTTTTGTAATTATTCAAAGATTAGTAGAGCTGGTTGTAGCAAAGAGAAATGAAAAATTAATGCTTGCTAAAGGAGCATATGAAGTAGGTGCTTCTCATTATCCATTCATGATATTACTGCATACGAGCTTTTTTGTAAGCCTCCTTATTGAAGTAGTATTTTTCAGTGAACAATTTACACCGCATTATATTTGGCTCGTTTTATTTTTATTGTTGCAGATGTTAAGGGTTTGGTGTCTAGTTTCATTAGGATCTTTCTGGAATACGAAAATTATTATTTTACCGGGAGCAAATGTAGTAGCGAAGGGGCCGTATTCTTTTATCCGTCACCCAAATTATTTAGTTGTATGTTTAGAAATTGCTGTACTGCCTCTTATGTTTCAGGCATACTTTACAGCTATTTGTTTCACTATTTTAAATTTCATTATCCTGTCTATTCGCATTCCGATGGAGGAAAAAGCGCTAAAAGAAGGGACAGACTATACAGCTTATTTGCAACGAAATAATGTTAAACAGCCGTAATATAAAGGGCACTAATCCAATTTGAACTGCTCCCCAATTGTTAGACACACCTAACAATTGGGGAGCAGTTTTTTCTGTCCGTCGATCGGCTAAGCAATAGTTGGTTTTATGTATATTTTTTGTGCTGGGGGGTATATAACCTACAGAATTACTTTACCGAAGTTTAATTCTAATACTTTATCCAACAGGAGGGGTCTTTTTGAAAGCAGTAACGTATCAAGGTGCCAAAAAAGTAGAAGTAAAAGAAGTTCCGGATGCAAAAATTGAAAAGCCAGATGACATTATTGTACGTATTACCTCAACGGCAATTTGTGGGTCAGATCTCCATATTTACCGCGGGGCAATGCCAGCAAGGGAGGATTTTGTAATTGGACATGAACCAATGGGAATCGTGGAAGAAGTCGGACCTGACGTAACGAAAGTTAAAAAAGGGGATCGTGTTGTAATTCCTTTTAATGTCGCTTGTGGCGAATGCTTTTATTGTCAAAATCAGTTGGAAAGCCAATGCGATAATGCAAACGAAAATCCGTCGATTGATTCGGGTGCATACTTTGGATTTACTGAGCGCTACGGTGACTTCCCGGGCGGACAAGCGGAATATTTACGTGTACCGTACGGGAACTTCATACCATTTAAAGTACCAGACAACTGTGAACTAGAAGATGAGGCATTACTGTTTATATCTGATGTATTGCCGACTGCCTATTGGAGTGTAGAAAATGCGGGGGTTAAAAAAGGCGATACGGTCATTGTGCTAGGTTCAGGACCAATCGGCTTAATGGTACAGAAATTTGCATGGATGAAAGGTGCGAAGCGTGTAATGGTAGTAGACCCTTTAAGCTATCGTTTAGAGCATGCGAAACGCACAAACAATGTAGAAATATTTAATTTCGATGATTTTGATGATGTAGGTAATCATCTACATGAAATTACCCATGGCGGAGCGGATGTAGTTATTGACTGTGTGGGTATGGACGGGAAAATGTCTCTTGTAGAAAAGGCACAGCAAAAGCTGAAACTTCAGGGGGGGACACTGAGCGCAATTGATGTTGGTATAAAATCGGTTCGAAAGTTTGGTACCATCCAGCTGACAGGTGTGTACGGTTCAGTATACAATATGTTCCCGCTAGGCAATATTTTTGAGCGTAATGTAACCGTGAAAATGGGTCAGGCACCAGCGATTCATTACAGTCAAATGCTTTATGATATGGTTGCTGAAGGGAAGATTGATCCAACTGAAATCATTACCCATAAAGTACCGCTATCTGAGGCAAGTGAAGCTTATAAGAAATTCCATGATCATGAAGATCAGAGTATTAAATTTATTTTAAAACCATAGTATTTCCTTTCCTGTGGAAATTTGAATAATAACGTTCTCTACAACACCTAAAACATTGCAGTTGCAATGGATTAGGTGTTTTTTATTGAAAACACTGCTTCCAATTGATGCTCTTATTTATACTTCCGTAGTATGATGGAATTATGTTGGAAAAGGAGATGAATTTGAGTGAAGAAGTTTTATCAAATAGTTTTATTTACAGTGCTAATCGTCATTTTAGCTGCATGTGGTAAGGAAACGGCGGAAAACGAAGAACAGGAAACCACTGTAAATTATGCTGAAAAAGTTACAGAAAATCCAATTGTTACGATCACAATGGAAAATGATGAAAAGATTGCTATTGAGTTAGAGCCAAGAACAGCTCCTAATACAGTGGCCAATTTTATCTCCCTTGTAGAAAATGGGTTTTATGATGGACTAATTTTCCATCGTGTCATTCCCGGTTTCATGATACAAGGTGGAGACCCGGATGGTACAGGTATGGGTGGACCTGATTATGCAATTAAAGGAGAATTTACCTCAAACGGATTTGAAAATACGTTAACACACGAGCGAGGTGTAATCTCGATGGCTCGTTCCCAAGATCCGGACTCGGCAGGCTCACAATTCTTTATAATGACGGAGCAAGCCACGCATTTGGATGGTGACTATGCAGCATTCGGCAAGGTAACTGAAGGAATGGAAACAGTTGATGAGATTGTTGCTGCTGAACGCGCGAAAAATGATAAACCGCTGGAAGATCAAAAGATAAAAACAGTTGAAGTTGACACGAAAGGCTTTGAATATCCGGAGCCAGTCGTTCAAAAATAATATGTAAGGGAGTAACCGTAAATAATTATTCGGTTACTCCCTTTTTCCATCCTGCACCTTCTAATAAATAAAGTGAAGGCATAGAGAGCAGTTGTTTTACATCATAAGGACCTTTCTTTTGTAAAAAGGCTTCAACTAATCGATACCCGGTACAATACCCAATCCAAGGGGGTAAATTTAATGCCGAGTCCCCGAATAAAAAGGCTTGATGTTCATGCAAACCTGACACATGCAATGCTTGGGTGAAATGAGTATCCCAATAACTTAATACTTCCTCCATGGAATACCGTTTCGTCCATGAACTTAAAGCATACTCTCCATATAAGCTTTCCACCGCATGCTCGGCCAGTCCCTCCATAAGCAATGAATCAAGTAATGTAGGGGGTTCTATTAAAAACCTGCGCCTGCAAATATGATGATATTCATGGGTAAACAGTGCATGAAGTTCTTTTATTGTGACGCGAGGGGATACATACAAACAAATGCCATAAGGGTAGGCAACACCATTTTTTACAAATCCGTTTTTTATTGGCAAAATGGCAACAGGTATATCCGGACCGTTCCATAAAAGTATTAATTCCTCTAAAAGTCTTTTTGATATTTGCCAAACATCCAATGTTAAGCGGAGTTCCTCATGTTGAAGCAGCCCCTGCTGTAAAAGTTCAAATTGAACGGCCTCAGGTGGAAATCGAGGGAAAATGGATTGGATGATTGGATAGGCTGCCAGCTCACGATGCTCCGTTTTTTCAAACAATAATTTTGTATCCAGAATGGGCATAATTTTCTCCTTTTTCTTAGTGTATGAATTAGACGAAGCGCTCGTATGTGCGAATTGCTTGAACATATAGTAGAAAAAAGTAAGGAAAGGAGTGAAATAGATGCATCCAAAAGAGGCGTATGATTTATGCTGCAAATATCAGGGGAAGCGGGTAAGGATTACAGATAATCAAGGTAATCTGCATGTAGGTAGGATTACACAAGTCGATAATCGCCAAGTATGGATTATGCCCGATAGAAATGGTTATGGTATTGGATTTTGGGGCTTTGGCGGGGCTGGATTTGGTTATGGCATTGCTTTAGGAGCGATTACCGGTATTGCACTTGCAGGGCTTTTTTTCTTTTAAGTAAAAAAAGCTGTCTAGAAAGTAATTTTCTAGGCAGCTTTTACAATGTATACTTATTGTCCCGTAAAGAAAATAGCAATTGTTCCTCGACCGACATGTGCACCGATTACCGCACCAATTGTTGTGGTTTCAATTGCTTTCGGGTGTAATGAGTCTGCAATTGCGGCTTTTATTTCTAGCATTAATTCCTCATCATTACTGTGGGAAATACCGACAACTTTATTCGAAAAGTCTCCTCCACGTTCTTTCATAAGGGCAATCATACGTTGCGTAGCCTTTTTAAATCCACGTGTTTTTTCTATTGGTACAAGCTTGCCATCATCCATATTTAAAATAGGCTTAATATTAAGTAATCCACCCATAAAAGCACTCGCTTTTGAAACACGGCCACCTTTTGCTAAGTGGTTTAAATCGCCTACTGTAAACAGATGTTCCATTGAATTGGCCATTGTTGTAAGTTTTTCAACGGCTTCATTAAACTCAATATCAAATTTATTTAAACGTACGGCTTCTTTTACTACTAAGCCTTGACCATAGGAAGCACATTTCGTATCAATAACTTCTAATTTCAAGTTCGGATAACTTTCCAATACTTGATTTTTTGCCAAAATTGCTGTTTGGCATGTACCAGACAGTTCTGATGAAAAGGCAATATAAACTCCTTCTTCACCGGATTTTGCTAGTTCCTCAAAAGCGTTAATAAATACTTCTAATGAAACTTGTGATGTTTTAAGTTGCTCACCTTCAGCAATTGCCGCGTATACTTGGTCAGTTGTGATGCCAATAATGTCATCATACTCAACACCCTTCACTAATACGCGTAACGGAAAAAGATGTACTTCTTCATTATCAAAAAATGATTTCGGTAAGTCAGAACCACTATCCGTATAAATTTTCATAAACATCCCCCTTATCTCACTCAGATTTGATTTTAGTTTTAATTTAAATTATGAACTATTTACATTTGTCATGTATTTCTTATGATAACTGTACTTATAATATAGTTTATGCAAAGAGCGATGCCTACTATTCTTACAAAATATTGCCGATATTTCAAGTTGATATTAATAGAAATTCCATTTAATGAAAAGTAGAGGCTTCTCATTGTAGCATAACTTAAAATAGACGAAATAGTTAGAAAAAAGTTGTTAGAAAATAAGGAAAACATAAATAAATGATTTTAAGCTTCTGCAAAATATGCTCATAAATGTTTTACCTTTGCTCGCTAAGGACAACCTTTTCACTTGCTGGCGAAGTCGCAGTTTGTATATATTTTAATCTTTTCACAATTGTGTTACACTACAATAAGGTAATAAATGATATAGAATCAATGGAATCGTCTCCTATATAGGGTTGTCGATAATAGAATAGAGCGCTTACATTATTCTAAAAATCTTAATATATATGTAAGGGAAGGTAAAAATGAGTAACAAGCATATCAAATCAGACGTTATCTTAATTGGTGCCGGAATTATGAGTGCTACTTTAGGTACAATGCTTAAAGAATTAGCACCGGATTGGAAGATCAAAGTATTTGAGAACTTAGCTAAAGCTGGTGAAGAAAGCTCTCACGAATTAAACAATGCCGGAACTGGGCATGCCGCTTTATGTGAGCTTAACTACACAAGCGAGAAAAAAGACGGAACAATCGATATTACTAAAGCGATTAACGTTAACACACAATTCCAAGATTCACTACAATTTTGGACACACTTAGTTAACACAAAGCAAATCGAGAAACCGGAAGAATTCATTATGCCACTGCCACATATGAGTATGGTACAAGGTGCTAGCAATGTCGAGTATCTTAAAAAGCGTCATGCAGCAATGACAGCGAACCCATTATTCGAAGGTATGGAATTCTCAGATGATCCTGATACACTTAAACAATGGATTCCTTTAATTATGAATGAACGTACTTCAAGTGAACCAATTGCTGCAACAAAAATCGATTCTGGTACGGATGTTAACTTCGGGGCGTTAACTCGTACGTTAATCTCGAACTTACAAAAGCAAGATGTAGATGTAAACTACAACCATAATGTTTTAGATGTTAAACGTTTAAAAGATGGTTCTTGGGAAGTAAAAGTTCATAACAAAGAAAACAGTAAAGTTGAATATCACACTGCGAAATTTGTATTCCTTGGAGCTGGTGGTGGTAGCCTTGAGTTACTACAAAAATCTGGTATCCCTGAATCAAAACATATCGGTGGATTCCCGATCTCTGGTTTATTCTTAGTTTGTAACAATGAAGAAGTAGTGAACCAACACCATGCGAAAGTATATGGTAAAGCAGCGGTTGGTGCACCACCGATGTCAGTACCACACTTGGATACTCGTTATATCGATGGTAAAAAATCATTATTATTCGGACCATTTGCAGGCTTCTCTCCGAAGTTCTTAAAAACAGGTTCAAATATGGATTTATTTGCTTCAATTAAACCACATAACTTATTGACATTACTTGCTTGTGGTGTGAAAGAAATGTCATTGAGCAAATATCTAGTTTCTCAATTAGTTCTTTCAAAAGAAGCACGTATGGAGGAATTACGTCAATTCATTCCTACTGCTAAGTCAGATGACTGGGAAATCAGTGTTGCAGGTCAACGTGTTCAAGTTATTAAGGACACAGACGCTGGTAAAGGTACACTACAATTCGGTACTGAAGTTGTAACTGCACATGACGGTTCTATTGCAGCATTATTAGGTGCATCTCCAGGTGCTTCTACAGCTGTATCTGTTATGTTAAAAGTAATCAACCAATGCTTCCCAGAAGAAATGAAAGCTTGGGAGCCTAAGATTAAGGAAATGATTCCATCTTACGGTGAAAACTTAGTTGAAAATACAGAACTTCTAAAAGAAGTACATGAAACAACAACGAAAGCTTTAGGTTTAAACAAAGCATAATTGTTAATAGGAAGAACCTTTAATCATTGTCGGATTAAAGGTTCTTTTTTTAATAAAGAAATTACGCTATAGTAAATTTGGAGAAAGGAAGGAGGCATATGATGTATAAATTAGATTATGTTTCACCAATAGGTGTTATTGAAATTGCAGGAAGCGAACATTTTATAGCATCGGTATTATTTGCAGAGCGAGAAGAAATTCTAAACTTCCCAACTAATGATACCCCTCAGCTTTTATTAGACTGCAGAATAGAACTGGAAGAATATTTTAAAGGCCAACGTAAAGATTTTTCGGTACTTTATAAATTACAGGGAACAATGTTTCAAACATCAGTATGGCAAGCATTAACAACCGTTCCTTACGGGAAAACCGCTTCTTATAAAGAAATTGCCCAACAAATTGCAAATGAAAAGGCGGTCCGCGCTGTTGGGATGACAAATAGCAAAAATGTCATAAGTATTATCGTTCCATGCCACCGGGTTATCGGTCAAAATGGAAAACTTACAGGGTATGCAGGCGGTTTATGGAGAAAACAGTGGTTACTTGAACATGAGCTTAAATACAGCTTCAATTTAAATTAACGTTATAGTAACATAAAATTTTGAAACTAGTGAGGTGAACGAATGAACGAACAGCAATATGATCATATGCTAAACATCCAAACGACCGGTTATCAATACGGTTTTCCTAAATTAGCAAAGTACCATCGCTATGAACCAACACCATACAGCGGACTGGAGCAATTATTCGAATGCTACGAACTGCCAGCTAATCCACGTTTTCTAGATATCGGCTGCGGGAAAGGGCGAGTGCCTATTTATATATATCATCGCTTCCATATTCCCGTTATAGGTATTGAAATGGATCAGAAGTTTTTTACGGAAGCCGAGCATAATGCAGAGCAGTATTTAAAAAAAGTAAAGAAGAAGCAAGCACCGATTCAATTTTTGAATATCATTGCCGAAACATATGAAATTACAAAGCACGATAATGTCTTTTTCTTCTTCAACCCCTTCTCAATACATGTGTTTCGTGAGTTTATAAAGCATGTTATGGACTCCATCATGTCATATCCGCGCATGGTAGATATTATTTTATATTATCCATCCCCTGACTATATGGATTATTTACAACAAGAGCAGTCACTTCATTGCTATTTAGATATAAAATTACGACATGAAAAAAATGAAAATGAACGTATCGTCGTTTTTCGGATTCCGGAGAAATAAACGGCGTTTTTTATTATCAGAAAATAGTAGACTGTAAATTTAAAATACATAAAATTAACAGAATAATCGTACTAGACTAATAATTGGTATTCGATTACAATACAGAAGTTGGAATAATTGTTTATATTATTCTCGTAGATTTATTCTGAATATTGAAATTTAGATTGTGCGAATGTAGGGTATTGGTTATAATTATCAGAAATATCAAACATTTGTAGTATGACTAAGGGGGAAATGATGATGACAAATCACAAAAAGACAAAAAAGTATGGTTCATTATTCATGGCAACAGCTTTATTAACAGGGGTGTTAGCTGGATGCGGTGATGATACCTCTAGTTCTTCAGGATCAGGTGGTGGCGGCAGTAATGCAGCAGGCGACACAATTAAAATCGGAGCCAACTTAGAATTATCAGGTGCTGTAGCTTCATACGGATCATCGATTAATGATGGAGCAAAATTGGCGATTGAAGAAATTAATGCAGCAGGCGGTATAGATGGAAAAAAACTGGAGTACATTCCAGTCGACAATAAATCAGAAACTGCGGAAGCAACTTCTGCTGCCATGAAATTAGCAGAACAGGAAAAAGTAGTGGCAATGTTAGCGCCGGCTACTTCAGGGAACTCCGTTGCAACAGTACAAATCGCAAGTCAGCATAAAGTTCCGATGGTGACAGGGTCAGGTACTGCACCAAATGTAACAGTAAACGATGACGGAACAGTAAATGAATATGCATTCCGTACTTGTTTCATCGACCCATTCCAAGGGACGGTAGCAGCAAATTTTGCGACAAATGAACTACAAGCTAAAAATGTGGCAATTTTCGCGGATAATGCTTCAGATTACGCAAAAGGTTTAGCCGCATCATTTAAGGAAACTATTTCTGCAAATGGTGGTTCGGTAGTCGCAGAAGAGGCGTATGTTGCAAAGGACGTAGACTTTAAATCTCAATTAACTAATATTAAAGGGAAAAATCCTGATTTCATTTTCATCCCTGGCTACTATGAAGAAGTAGGGATTATCGTAAAACAAGCACGTGAATTAGGTATTACCGTTCCGTTAATGGGTGCTGATGGTTGGGACTCGCCAACACTAATTGAATTAGCGGGTGCTGATGCGTTAAATAATACATTTATTACTAACCACTACTCATCTGAAGATCCGGATTCAAAGATTCAGGACTTCGTTACAGCATTTAATGATGAGTACAGCAAATCACCGAATGCTTTCCATGCACTAGGTTATGATTCGATTTACTTTATCGTTGATGCGATTAAGCGTGTAGATGGAGACATTACAGGCGAAGCAATTCAAAAGCAGCTTGCAGCAACGAAAGATTTAAGCTTAGTAACAGGTACTTTCACAGTTGACGAAAACCACAACCCAGTAAAATCAGCAACAGTTCTAGAATTCGTAGACGGCAAACAACAGTTCAACTCTAAAGTTAATCCTTAATTTTTTACGAGTAAGGGGGGCGGAACTAGCCTCCCTTTTTTTTCATACATTAATAGAGAAAAAAGGAGTGAACTGTATGGAATGGATCCAACAATTAGTGAATGGTATTTCGCTAGGTAGTATTTATGCACTAATCGCACTAGGCTATACGATGGTATACGGAATTATTAAGCTCATCAACTTTGCCCATGGTGATGTTTTCATGCTTGGTGCTTTTATCGGCTTTTATGCCATTGCACGTTGGGAAATGAATGTCTTTTTAGCCCTTATTATCGCGATGATATTATGTGCTGTCATTGGAGTAATAATCGAGCGTGTCGCTTATAAACGACTGCGTAATGCAACTCGGATCGCAGCCCTTATTACGGCAATTGGTGTCTCACTGTTAATCGAGTATACGGTAATTTTCTTTAGAGGCCCTTCTCCAGAGGCGTATCCGAATGTATTTACAACGAAGAATATTGAAATTTTCGGTGCACAGATCAGTACACTGGCGATATTCATCTTATCTGTTTCGATTTTCTTAATGATCTTATTACAATTCATTGTTCATAAAACAAAAATCGGTAAGGCGATGCGCGCCGTATCCCATGATGCAGATGCAGCTCGCTTAATGGGCATTAACGTAGATAATACAATTTCAGCCACATTCGCAATTGGTTCTGCACTGGCAGGAGCTGCGGGCGTAATTTTTGGTATTTACTATACACGTATCGATCCGCTAATGGGGATTATGCCTGGTATTAAAGCATTCATTGCCGCTGTTTTAGGTGGTATTGGTATTATTCCGGGAGCAATGGTAGGCGGTCTTGTACTAGGGGTTGTTGAAACAGTTGTTTCGGCACTCGGATATTCATTATGGCGAGATGCAGCCGCATTTGTCATCCTGATTTTAATTCTAATATTACGTCCAGCGGGTATTTTCGGTAAAAATACGCGCGAGAAAGTGTAGGTGAACAGCATGAAAAAATCGAAAATCTTTTGGGGTTATGCCGTCCTAGCACTTGTGATTTATGCAGTTGTTCAATTATTGATTTCCAACGGTGTTATCCAGTTCTACTATCAAAACATGTTCATCGCAATGTGTATTAATGTTATTTTGGCGGTAAGTTTACATGTCATTATCGGGGTTACAGGTCAGTTCTCAATAGGGCATGCAGGTTTCCTGGCTGTCGGAGCTTACATATCGGCTATTTGTACAATGAAATTTGGCATGCCATTTATCACAGCCATTTTAATTGGCGCTATTGTCGCAGCACTTGCCGGATTGCTTGTAGGAATTCCTTCACTTCGTTTAAAAGGCGACTACTTGGCGATTGCTACGCTAGGGTTTGCTGAAATTATTCGAATTGTATTTGTGAATACGGACTATGTAGGTGGTGCAGCAGGCTTGCAAGTTGCCCATCAGTCAACATGGACATATGCATTTTTTGCGACATTCATTACAATTCTCGTCATCTCGAACTTTACGAATTCACGGCATGGTCGTGCGTGTATTTCCATACGTGAAGATGAAATTGCGGCTGACGCAATGGGCATTAACACAACCTATTACAAAGTTGTCGCATTTGCAATCGGTTCGTTCTTCGCTGGAGTGGCGGGTGCTATCTATGCACATAACTATTATATTATTCAGCCGACAGCATTCGGGTTTTTAAAGTCATTTGATATTTTAATATTCGTCGTATTGGGCGGTTTGGGCAGCTTATCCGGTTCTGTAATTGCTGCGGTATTGCTAACATTCGTTTCTACGTATTTACAGGACTTCCCGGAAACGCG
This sequence comes from Solibacillus isronensis, assembly GCF_023715405.1. Taxonomy (NCBI): domain Bacteria; kingdom Bacillati; phylum Bacillota; class Bacilli; order Caryophanales; family Caryophanaceae; genus Solibacillus; species Solibacillus isronensis. Next base: position 82,910 of record NZ_JAMBOC010000005.1, on the reverse strand, counting down.
GATGATCATTTACTCACTGATTTTAATATTAGTTATGCTTTATCGACCTACAGGTTTATTAGGTTCAAAAGAAATCACAGCATACTTCAAGTTTGGTAAAAAAGGAGGTACTCGCGTATGAGCAGTGCACTTCTAAAAGTAGAAAAGCTAGGTATTCAGTTTGGGGGTTTAAAGGCTGTTCAAAATGTAGAAATGCATTTGAATCAAGGAGAGTTGATAGGTTTAATCGGCCCGAATGGCGCAGGGAAAACAACCACATTTAATATGCTGACAGGGGTATATACACCAACGGAAGGGACAATTCTATTCAACGGAAAAGCAATTGGCGGCCTGGATCCATATAAGGTGACACGCCAAGGTATTAGCCGGACATTCCAAAATATTCGCCTATTTAAAGAGTTATCTGTACTGGATAATGTAAAGGTCGCTAACCATGGATTGGCAAAACATAATTTAGTTTCAAGCATTTTCCGTTTACCGAGTCACTTTAGTGGCGAAGAGAAAATGGAACAGGAGTCCTTGGCATTCTTGAAAATTTTTGGACTTGATGTATACCGGGATGAGCTTGCGAAAAACTTGCCTTACGGAATGCAGCGTCGCCTGGAAATTGCCCGGGCATTGGCTGCTGCACCAAAGCTATTATTGCTGGATGAGCCTGCAGCCGGAATGAATGCAAAGGAAACACATGATTTAATGGAGCTTATCGCCTTCATTCGGAAAGAATTTGATTTAACAATTTTATTAATCGAACATGATATGAACTTAGTTATGGGTATTTGCGAACGGATTTACGTGCTTGACCACGGACAATTAATTGCTGATGGGACACCTGAAGAAATACGTTCAAACCCTAAAGTAATTGAAGCGTACTTAGGTGAGGAGGTTACAGAATAATATGCTAATAATCAATGATATCGATGTTTTCTATGGTAATATCCAAGCATTAAAAGGAATCTCCCTCGAAGTAAAAGAAGGTGAAATTGTTACACTGATTGGTGCCAATGGAGCAGGGAAAAGCACATTACTAAAAACAATTTCAGGTTTACTGAAACCAAAGCGCGGTTCAATTGAATATTTAGGTGCGGCAATTGATGGAAAGCCGGCACAATCGATTGTAAAGGCAGGAATCTCACATGTACCTGAAGGTCGTCGTGTATTCTCAAATATGACAGTGGAAGAAAATCTGGAATTGGGTGCCTATTTACGAAATGACAAAGAGGCTATAAAAAAGGATTTAAATCATGTATTTGAATTATTCCCTCGTCTGTTAGAACGACGCAAGCAGCTTTCAGGTACGTTGTCAGGCGGTGAACAGCAGATGCTTGCGATGGGCCGGGCTCTAATGGCTAAGCCAAAGCTGATTATCATGGATGAGCCATCAATGGGTCTTGCTCCGCTCATGGTAAAAAACATCTTCAACATTATCGAAATGGTCAACAAAGAAGGCGTGACCGTACTGCTTGTAGAGCAAAATGCACATATGGCATTATCCGTTGCCCACCGTGCCTATGTTTTGGAAACAGGCAAAATCGTACTGACAGGTTCAGCAAAAGAACTACAGGAAAGCGATGAAGTAAGAGCCGCTTATTTAGGCGGATTATAAATTAGGATGGGGAAAGAAGCAGTTTCTTCCCTGGGAAAAGTGAAGAGAAACAATAAGAGACGGGTTACAGCAAAAAACCACCATTTTCCTCTCAAAGGGAAATGGTGGTTTTGGTTTTAGATGCGGTATCTTTATAGGCCCCTACAAAGGCTACCAAACGATTGTATCCTCTTCTGGATATTTAAATGTAAGCTCGACTTCATGGAAAGATTGCTTTGAAATACTTGTCACCCCTAAAAGCTGCTGAATGAGTACTTTATACGTCTCATCCTCTGTTAAAAAGCGTAAAGCAAACGATGTAATATGTGTTGCACGTTCCTCTTTAGTTAATGATAAATACTCCAAATTTAAAATATCAACATACTGTGTTGCATACTGATGGAACAAAGGTGATTTTGTATGAAGCCTCGTTAAAAATGCTGCGTAATGCTCCTTTGTCATGAAAGAGGCGATCGCGTCAGCAACAAGTGCTTGGAATTTACGAACCGATGTAACAGCGATGCTCCACTCTGAATTATTAATAGTCTGTTTATAAAGAGAAATGAAATCATTTAATGCCAGTGCTGCAAAAACAAGCTCAGGTAATAAAAAATTTACCCCGTAATAAATATTTCGCTCAGGGATAATGGCATTCATTTTCTTTTTCGTCTCTTTATTCATACCATTTGGCACGAAATCAATATGGTGTTCACCTTTGGAAGCCTGGCGCATTTTCAAACAAAATGATAATAAGCGCTGTCTTACACCCTCATAATGAAAGTAGCGCTTTTCTTCCCCAATCACTTCATAAATTGCATGAATAATATCATCTAAATCCCAATAATCTCCACTTACCGTTAATCCTGTTAAGTTTTCAGTTGGTTTAATTGTCAGCATGATGATACCCCCTTTGCATATAAAGGAATGTTCACAATAGGAGAACATTCCTTATTGCTTTGGTGTGTAGCTCAGTAATTGGAACAGTTCATTTCTTTCTTTATCTGTAAGGTCACGCCACTGTCCGACTTTTAAATTCCCGATATGAATATTCATAATACGAATGCGCTGTAATCGCTGTACAGAATAGCCAAGAGCAGAACACATACGGCGAATTTGACGATTTAATCCTTGCTCTAAAATAATTTTAAATACTTTTGAGGAAACCTTTTCTACTCGGCAAGGTAATGTCGTTGTATCTAAAATTTCCACGCCCGAGCTCATGTCACGAATAAATTGATCGGTAATCGGCTTGTCTACCTGCACAACATATTCCTTTTCATGGTGGTTTTCTGCTCGTAAAATTTCGTTGACGATATCTCCATCATTCGTAAGAAGCAGTAATCCTTCTGAATCCTTATCCAGTCGTCCGATATGGAAAATACGGAGCGGGTGGTTTATAAAATCCACAACATTTCCTTCGATATGCTTTTCCGTTGTACTCGTAATTCCAACAGGCTTGTTCAGTACAATGTAGACTAATTCTTCCTGTCTTTTTACAGGCTTGCCATCAACTAATACTTCATCGCCTGTTTCAACTTGGCTGCCGTTTGTCGCAACAACCCCATTAATTTTTACACGGCCGTCTTCTACCCATTTATCTGCACCGCGACGGGACACGATGCCTGTTTCTGCTAAAAATTTATTGATTCTCATAATTTTTCACCTACTAATAGAATATCTTCAGTATACATGAGTTTATCTGTAATTTTGTAATACTTCGTTCAAAATGACGCTTGATTATATAATGAACAAACTTATCTTTACTGGAATTTACCCATTTTATACATTTTTATTATAGTATTCTCTTCATTTTCAGTATAACAGAGTAGAGAATAATAAAATAATCAGAAAATTGTAGTTTAATATTTGAAATGATTCCACTTTTCTGACAATATAATAGATGAAGATACCTCTCACAGAAGAGTGAGCTTTACAGCATGAATTTCAGCACTCCTTTTAACGAGAAGGTATGGTCACCATAATTTGTGCAAAGGGGAGAGATTTCAATGGCAGCAGTGTATCAAAATCCAAACACGGATGGCGCATTAGTAAATTTCAAGGAGCGTTACGACAACTTTATCGGTGGTAAATGGACACCGCCAGTAAAAGGGGAGTACTTCGACAATATTACCCCTGTAACTGGTAAAGTATTTACCCAAGTGGCGCGTTCTACGGAAGAAGATATCGAGCTTGCTTTAGATGCAGCACATGCAGCAAAGGATGCCTGGGGTAAGACATCAGCAACTGAGCGCTCGAATATTTTACTTAAAATTGCAGATCGTATGGAACAAAATTTAGAAATGCTGGCCGTTGCAGAAACATGGGATAACGGTAAGGCAGTACGTGAAACATTGAATGCAGATTTACCTTTGGGCATTGATCACTTCCGCTACTTTGCGGGTGCTTTACGCGCACAGGAAGGGTCTCTTAGTCAGATTGATGAAAATACAGTGGCATATCACTTCCATGAGCCGATCGGTGTAGTTGGGCAAATTATTCCATGGAACTTCCCGTTATTGATGGCTGTCTGGAAATTGGCACCTGCTTTAGCTGCAGGAAACTGTGTCGTATTAAAGCCGGCTGAGCAAACACCAGCATCCATTTTAGTGCTTGTTGAGCTGATTGAAGATTTACTCCCGCCAGGTGTGCTGAATGTTGTGAATGGCTTCGGTTTAGAAGCAGGAAAGCCGTTAGCTTCAAATCCGCGCATTGGTAAAATTGCGTTTACCGGTGAGACGACGACAGGTCGCCTTATTATGCAATATGCATCACAAAATCTAATTCCGGTTACTCTTGAATTGGGCGGTAAATCACCGAACATTTTCTTTGAAGATATTATGGATGCAGACGATGCATTCTTGGATAAAGCAGTGGAAGGCTTCGTATTATTTGCTTTAAACCAAGGCGAAGTATGTACATGTCCTTCTCGTGCACTTATTCAGGAGTCGATTTACGAGAAATTTATGGAGCGCGTATTAAAGCGTGTAGAAGCAATTAAAACAGGTAACCCTTTAGATACAGATACAATGATGGGTGCTCAAGCATCATCAGAACAAATGGAGAAAATCCAATCTTATTTACAAATCGGTAAAGAAGAGGGCGCGGAATGCTTAATCGGCGGCGAGAAAAATGATTTAGGCGGCGACTATGCAGAAGGCTACTATATTAAACCGACTGTATTTAAAGGTCATAATAAAATGCGTATTTTCCAAGAGGAAATCTTCGGTCCGGTTGTTGCTGTAACAACATTTAAAACGAAAGAAGAAGCTTTGGAAATCGCAAATGATACATTATACGGATTGGGATCAGGTGTTTGGACACGTGATATGAATACCGCTTACCGCTTCGGCCGCGGCATTCAGGCAGGACGTGTATGGACGAACTGCTACCATGCATATCCGGCACATGCGGCGTTTGGCGGCTACAAGATGAGTGGTGTAGGACGCGAAAACCATAAAATGATGTTAAGCCACTATCAACAAACGAAAAACCTTTTAGTAAGCTATGATGAAAACCGCTTAGGCTTCTTCTAAGAGAGGGGGTGCAAAATTTGGTTGAACGTGTTATAGCAACCGATGCAGCACTGCAATTAATCGAGAAGTTGAAAGAACGCCACGGACCGGTTATGTTCCATCAATCCGGAGGCTGCTGTGATGGTTCGTCCCCAATGTGTTATCCTGATGGCGATTTAATTATCGGCAACCAGGATATATTGCTTGGTCATATTGGCGGAAGTCCGTTTTATATGCACAAAAACCAATATGATTATTGGAAGCATACACAGATTATTATTGATGTCGTCGATGGACGTGGTGGAATGTTTTCGTTGGAAGGCGTCGAAGGGAAGCGCTTTTTATCTAGATCAAGGGCCTTCACAAAAGAAGAGCTTGATGAGCTTCAAGTATAACGTTGAAAAAGGGAATGCTGGTTCGACAAACAGCATTCTCTTTTTGTTATGGGGAAAGGCAAAATTTTTTCACTTCAAAAATTTAGGCGTATAATTATAAGTAGGAGTGTGAACTGATGGATCAAACAGCCTTTATACAATTACTTAAAAACAATAATGAGCGGATGGAGCTATTTTTCGGAGCGGATGTTCAAAGCAATGCCCGAATACCGTTAGCTGTCCAATTTACATTTTCACGTGAAACATTTAATGGCCCTTTATTTGAGAAAAAAGTAAAAGATATACATAGTCAAAAGTCCAAGCAATCCTTCCTCGAGTTTTTCTCTACGCCGTCGAATAAATCGGTTTTAACGTATAAAATGTTAGCCCATTTCGTATTGCATCCGCAGCCTGAACAGGAGCTTCAGCGAGTAAGATTAAATGAAAAGGCGCTATTGAATGCAGGGTTTAAAAGCAGTGGCTATCAACGAATTGCAGCCCTATTTTTAATGGATGAAGCACATGCAAAAAAAGCAAAAATCTTACATGATGAAATGAAAAGGTATCATTTCTTCCTGACGGGTAAAGATGATATCCCATATGCAGTTTTACTGATGAAGAAGCAAAGTGACCCGGTTAAACTCGCTGAAACAATGCGGAAATACTATGATGCTTTACACGGTAAAGGGTTTAAAAATGGAGATGCCCTACAGGCAATGACACAGCTATTGCCATTGTATGATGAGGAATTTCAGCCTGTATTGGTTGATTATGTAGTTGCGATGAAGCAGTCATTTATCAATAATGGCGTGAAAGTGAAGAAAAGGTTTTATCCATATCTAGCTTTGCTAGCTTTAGCGGGAGCTACATCAGAAGTTGTCGGTGAAATTGTAGAAATGGAACGGTCACTCGTCAAGCTTCCGATGTTTATGGATATGCAGGCGTATGCTTTAATGACCGCTGCCCAGTATGTGCTGAAAAGTTTCATCGAAAATGATATGTTATCCGATTTCAACGATAGTTTATTATTTATGCAGGCTCTTGCGATGAGCGATTATATAGGTGATATTCCATTTTTATTAGCATTCGATATTCTCGATATATTTTTTTAGTTTGGGTAAACAATAGTGAGGAGTGAATTAAATGAAACAGACAAAATTATGGATTAATGGCCAATGGGAAAGTACGAATGAAACGACTGAGTTAACAGCACCTTATACGGGAGAAGTCCTTGCAAATGTAGCAAAAGCGACAGCAGCGGACGTGGAGCGTGCAATTGAAGGCGCACATCAAACATTCCAGTCATTCAAAAAAACGACTGCGTATGAACGTGCGGAAATTTTATACAAAGTTGTGACGATCATGCGGGAACGTAAACAAGAACTTGCAAAAATATTGGCGGATGAAGCGGCAAAACCGATATCAGCAGGTATTGCCGAAATAGACCGTACGATTGCGACTTATCAATTTGCAGCAGAAGCGGCAAAACAAAGTACAGGCGAAACGATTCCGATGGATGCAGCACCAGGTGTAAAAGACCGTATCGGTTATACAAAACGAGTTCCATTAGGCGTAGTTTCTGCGATTACACCGTTTAATTTTCCATTTAATCTCGTAGCCCATAAATTAGGTCCAGCCTTTGCTGTAGGGAATACAGTTGTATTAAAGCCTGCATCCCAAACCCCGTTAAGTGCACTTGTAATGGCTGAAATTTTCAAAGAAGCAGGTTTACCGGATGGCGCATTGCAAATTGTAACTGGCAGTGGTGGGGAATTGAGCGAAACACTTGTCACACATCCACTTGTAAAAAAAGTGACATTTACAGGTAGTGGTGCGGTAGGCCTAAAAATTAAAGAAAAAATCGGCTTGCGAAAAATTACATTAGAGCTTGGTTCAAATGCGGCACTCATTGTAGAACCTTCAACACCGCTTGAAAAAATTATGAAGCGTGGTGTTGGCGGCGCTTTTGGATTTGCCGGACAAGTATGTATTTCATTGCAACGTATTTATGTTCATACTTCAATTTATGACGCATTTACAAAATTATTTGTTGAAGAGACTAAGAAATTGATTGTAGGGGATCCGCATGATGAAAAAACGGATGTGAGTGCAATGATTCATCCGGATGAAGTTAGCCGTATAAAAAACTGGATTGAAGAGGCGAAACAGCAAGGTGCAACGGTTGCAACGGGAGCTGAATTTACAGAGCGTACTTGCTCCCCAACTGTCATGACGAATGTGAAGCCCGATATGAAAATTGTTTGCCAAGAGACTTTTGCACCGATTGTATCCATTGTGCCATATGATACGCTGGACGAAGCAATTGCTTTTGTAAATGAATCGGAGCTTGCGTTAAATGCGGGTATTTACACAAATGTATTAACAGATGCGATGAAAGCCGCTGAAGAGATTGAAGCAGGCGCGGTAATCATTAACGATATTCCGACATTCCGTGTAGACAATATGCCGTATGGGGGCGTCAAAATGAGCGGCTACGGTAAAGAAGGCATTAAGTATGCAGTGGAAGAAATGACCGATTTAAAATTTATTACGATGAAGTTGAATTATGAATAGTTTGTACTAGCACTTCCATCTTCCGAATAGTAACATGGAGTGTAGTCTAGAAAGGAGGAAGATTATGAAAAATACTCTGCCAATGAGCTTTTCAAAATCTATCCAAACACGATTAGTACTGCCTCCTGATACAAATCATCATCAGTCGATATTTGGAGGGAAAGTGTTAGCATATATTGATGAAATTGCTGCGATTGCAGCAATGAAACATTGTCAAGGTGAAGTCGTTACTGCTTCTTTTGACTCAGTAGACTTCGTTTCCTCTGCCTATGCAGGCGATATGATTGAGTTGGAAGCTGTTGTATCTGGAACAGGTCGTACTTCGATGGAAGTATATGTACGAGTTGTATCAAGAAATATTAAAACAGGTGCAAAGAAACTGACGACGGAATCATTCGTAACGATGGTAGCGATTGACGAAAACGGCAAGCCGAAAGAAGTACCGGGTGTTGAACCGGAGACGGATTTCGAACGTCATTTATTTGAAACAGGCCCAATTCGTCAGGAACATCGAAAACAAAAGCGAGCATTATCAAAAAAGCGCCGTGCATAAAAAAAGGGATATCAAATGCAAAATGCCATTTGATATCCCTTTAGTATTTAAGCGAAATTAATCATGCAGTTCCTGAACAATGTGGAGCAGTGAATCGGATGATGTCATGACATCATTTGTTGTATGTGTCAAACCGGTAATAACAGAAGAAATGGCATGAATGTCCTCATTCGTGTTTTCATATTGCGTTTTAATTCCATGTACTGCTTCCGTTATGGATGTAAAAGAATCTGCCAAGCTTTTTTGTGTATCCACGCTCATTTTTACCTGCTCATCAACACTTGAAACAGAATCGGACATTTGTGAAATGCTAAGTTCTGTTTCTTTAATTAAATGAGAAACGTTTTGTACCGCATTTTTAGTTTCCTCAGCAAGCTTTCGGACTTCATCAGCTACAACGGCAAATCCTTTCCCATGTTCACCTGCACGTGCTGCTTCAATAGATGCATTTAATGCAAGCAAGTTTGTCTGATCGGCAATCCCTGTTACTAATCCTACAATTTCAGCAATTTTTTTAGATGATTGACGCAGTTTAACCATTGATGACTCAAGTATGTCCACACGGTCTAAAATGTTTGTCATAATTGCTGTCTGGTTAACTAAATATGTAGTACCTGTCGTTGATTTATTTTCGGTTTCCGCGACTAAATTTAATCCTTGTTTTGTGTTGGAAGCAATTTCTTCAGATTGACTCGCAATTTCCTGTAATGAGGCATTTGTCTGATCACTAATATGCGTTAACTCTTGTGCAGTATGTTGAATTCGCTCTACGATTCGGTATTTCATTTCCAAACTTTCAGTACGAATGCGCTGCTCTTCTTTTTCATATGCTTCAATCACAAGCTGCTGCTCGAAGTTGATTAGTTTTGAAAAAGCATTAATTGCTTTAGCCATCTCTTCATTCGGCATTTCAATTTTACTGATAAAGTCGATAAACGTTGTCATTAGCGATTGAAATGATGCAATATACCACTTTGATTGCAGGCCGATTTTGACATGGACATGCGCAATCGTTTGTCGTTCTTCAATATAACGTGAATCGATATTACAGTTGAACATTGCTTCTAAATGCCTTGTTAGTGTACCTTTAAGACGCTCCATTCGAGCTGAACTTCCTATAATATCTACAAGCTCCGAACTTAAGCTGATTGCACCATAAAACTTTTCCACCATAACTGGAACAACTTGTTGAGCAAAAGGTTCTAGCTGTTTAATTACGGCTAAATCCTCTTTCGTCAATTTTAGCAATTGAAGCTGTTTATGTAAGTTAGGATAGTTTGATACATCCAGATTTACTTGCTGTGCATAATTTGCAATATCAAAATAAGGCTTGTTTGAAACTTTTGTTGCTCTTGAAAACAGAATACCCATGTTCTTCCTCGATTCATGTATTATTAAATAATACTATTTTACTGTTTATATCGGATTAAATCATTAATATTTCTATAAAGATTAAAAATTTACATTAATTTGTATTTGAGGTATATAACTATTAAAATGGATGCAGTAAATAATGAAAGGCGTTGTAATGATGAAGTTTCATAAAGGGCGTTTGAAATTTGTTTTACCATTGTCGCTTGGGGTGGCAATCGCATCGTATATTATGCTCGTAAACAATTATGCAGAAGTAGGTGACCGCGATCGGATTTTAATAGTTATTGGAGCAACCATCTTAACCGCGGTTATTTCCTACTTTTTATTTCCTCAAGAAGGGGACAACCCGAAAGATAGAGGCCCATATTGATTAAATTTAGACATCACAAGAATCTCGAAATAAAAATTCGGGATTTTTTGTCCTCTCTATGAAACTTTTATGAATATTATCCGTAAATAAGCTAATAAACTAAAGTGAGGTTGATAACAAATGGAATCTAAATGGTCGAAAATCATCATTCATGCCAGTGCATTCTTTGCACCGTTCCTTGTACCGATTCTGTTTTTCTTAATAAGTTCTGAAGATGAAGTGAAGCGTACAGCAATCCAAGCATTACTATTCCAGGTCGTATTCGGAATTTTAATAGCGATAGCAGGAGTCCTTTCTGTATTGTTAATAGGTTTACCATTCCTATTAGTATTTTTACTCATCTTCTGGATTGCCCCGGTCATCGGTATTGTAAAAGCATTATCGGATCAGCACTGGAATTATCCAATTGTCGGACGCTGGGTATAATTTACCCTCATTCTGGCAAAGTTCATAAAAGCGGTAAGGTTTGTTTAAAAACACCTTATCGCTTTTTTACATAAAAAGGGATTTATTAATGTAAAAATAGGGAAACCTAAAACAAGAGTGATTAGTTGCATTTCAAAAAATAAATATTGTATATTTAAGTCAAAGATAGTCAAAGTCAGTTGATGAGAGGTGAGAGACAGCATGAGGAATATATCTGACATAATTGAAGGGTATTTGAAGGAAGTTATTGAATTAGAGGGACAGGGACTTATTGAAATAAAACGAAATGAATTGGCAAAGCAATTTGCCTGTGCCCCTTCTCAAATCAATTACGTTATCAATACGCGTTTCACGACCGAGCATGGCTACTATGTAGAGAGTAAGCGGGGTGGTGGCGGTTATATTCGGATTTTGCGTGTAACAATCCACTCGAAGAAAAATTTACTTGACGAAATGGAAACACAAATAGGTAACGCCATTGCCCAGACTAATGCTGAGCGTATTATTTTCCGTTTATTGGATGAGGATATCATTACAGAACGAGAAGCAAGCATTATGAAGGCCGCTTTAGATCGTGTCACATTACAGGTAGCTTTGCCGCTGCGTGATCAGCTAAGAGCACGCATTATGCACGCAATGCTACAAACGATTTCTTTTGAAAAGTAGAGGTGGATTATTATGATATGTGAGCATTGTAAACAGCGTCACGCCAATGTTACCGTTACTCAAGTTCACAATGGTCAAAAAGTAGAGCGTCACTACTGTGAAGTATGTGCCACTCAATTTCATCCATTTCAATTTGACGTAAATGAAGAGCCTGCATCTCTTCAGCAGCTTATTTCAAATTGGTTCAATTTTGTACCTGTGAATGCAAAGAAAGAAAGCACGACAACTAATACAAACAGCCCAAAATCCTGTCCTTCCTGCGGGTTTACGTACCGACAGTTTTTAAAGCAAGGCAAATTCGGATGCGGTCAATGTTACGAAACATTTAGCGAGCAATTACCCCAGCTGCTTGAACGTCTTCAGGCAGGTACTCAGCATGTAGGGTATATGGAAGAAGGACCTTCAAAGGAAAAGGTAGAACAACAAATCCAAGAGCTCCGAACATCACTGCAGCAAGCAATTGCGGAAGAGCGATTTGAAGATGCAGCTTCCATACGTGATGAAGTAAGGGAATTGGAAAGTAAAATAAGACAGGAAGGTGAGGGGAACGCATGAACATCGAGCATTTTTTAACGAATGCCAGTCCCAGCTGGATGCAGCACGAAAGCGATTCAGATATCGTCATTAGCACACGCATTCGGCTTGCTCGTAATATTGCCAATACTCGATTTCCGATTAGTTTTACAGAACAGGAAGCCCAATTAATCGAAGAAAAAATGATGCAGTCATTATTGTCTTCATATGATAATCCGTATCAGTTTTCCTATTTCCAAATAAAAGATATGCCGGTTTTACAACGCCAAATTTTAGTGGAGAAGCATTTGATCAGTCCGAATTTGGCAAGAAGAAAAAAAATTGGATCATTTTTTTTAACAAAAGATGAATCCATTAGCATATTAGTAAATGAAGAGGATCATATTCGCATACAGAGTCTTACGCAAGGGATGAATTTAAAAGAAGCATTTGATAAGGCTCGTAATATTGACCGCTACTTAAGTAAGTCAATCGCGTATGCATATGAAGACCGCTATGGTTATTTGACAAGTTGCCCAACAAATGTCGGAACAGGACTTCGAGCTTCTGTCATGCTCCATTTACCAGCACTCACAATGATGAAACAGATGAATCCATTAATTCAGATGATGACAAGATTAGGAATGGTTGTGAGGGGTATATATGGGGAAGGCAGTGAAAATTTAGGGAATATTTATCAAATATCAAACCAGATTACATTAGGTAAATCAGAAGAAACGATTTTACAGGAGCTGCAGGAAGTTGTGGAGCAAGTAATCAAAAAGGAAGAGCTTGCACGTAAAAATTTATTGATGCGTGCTCCCTCGGTGTTGGAAGACCGCTTAAGCCGTTCACTTGGTACATTGAAGTACGCGAAAATTTTAACGAGTGAAGAAGCGGCTAGCTGTTTATCAAATGTGCGTCTTGGGGTAAGTTTAGGATTATTAGAAGCAATTTCACAGCGTAAACTAAATGAGTGCATGCTTATTATGCAACCTGGACTCATTCAGCAATATATTGGTACTACGTTACAACCGGCAGAACGCGATATGTATCGTGCGAAGCTGTTGCAAGAAAAGTTAAACGAGCAAGATGAAGCTACAAACAATGGGGAAAAAGGAGAGGATTTTCTATGATGTTTAATCGATTCACACAACGTGCTCAGAAGGTATTACAACTTGCTCAGGAAGAGGCAATTCGTCTTAAGCATAAAGAAATCGGAACTGAACATATTTTACTTGGCTTAATTCGTGAAGGTGGCGGAATTGCCGCTAAAGCTTTAGAAGCAATTAATATTAGCCCTCAAATGATTGAAACTGGCATTGAGGAACTCGTTGGAAAAGGTACTGAAGATGTAGGTCCAATCGTACATTACACACCACGTGCTAAAAAGGTAATCGAACTTTCATTGGATGAATCACGTAAATTAGGGCATGCATATGTCGGAACAGAGCATATTTTATTAGCTTTAATTCGTGAAGGTGAAGGGGTTGCTGCCCGCGTATTGGCGAATACAGGTGTAAGCATCAATAAAGCACGCCAGCAAGTTTTACTGTTATTAGGCAATAATGATTCTAACAATAGCGGTAACTCCAGCATGACGCAAACAGTAAATACACCAACACTTGATAGTTTAGCCCGCGATTTAACAGCGGTAGCGCGTGAAGGTTCACTTGACCCGGTTATCGGCCGCTCAAAAGAAATTACACGTGTTGTAGAAGTACTGTCACGCCGTACAAAAAACAACCCGGTACTGATCGGGGAACCAGGTGTCGGTAAAACAGCTATTGCAGAAGGATTGGCACAGCAAATTATCAATAATGAAGTTCCGGAAACACTGCGCGATAAACGTGTAATGACGCTTGATATGGGTACAGTTGTTGCAGGTACTAAATATCGTGGGGAATTTGAAGACCGTCTGAAAAAAGTAATGGATGAAATTCGCCAGGCTGGCAATATTATTTTATTCATCGATGAGCTTCATACATTGATTGGTGCAGGTGGCGCGGAAGGTGCAATTGATGCATCGAACATTTTAAAACCATCATTGGCTCGTGGCGAACTGCAATGTATCGGTGCAACAACATTGGATGAATACCGCAAATATATCGAAAAGGACGCGGCATTAGAGCGTCGTTTCCAACCAATCCAAGTTGATGAGCCATCTGTTGAAGAAACAATCCAAATCATTAATGGTTTACGTGACCGCTATGAAGCACATCACCGTGTGAAAATTTCGGATGAAGCGGTAGAAGCAGCTGCCAAATTATCAGATCGCTACATTTCAGATCGTTTCTTACCGGATAAGGCAATTGACTTAATCGATGAAGCTGGTTCAAAAGTGCGCTTACGCTCTTATACTGTTCCACCTAATTTAAAAGAGTTGGAAGATAAATTGGAAGGCATTAAGTCTGAAAAGAATGCCGCAGTTTCAGGACAGGAATTTGAAAAAGCTGCTGCATTGCGTGATACAGAGCAGAAGCTGAAACAAGAGCTTGAACAACTGAAAAAAGAGTGGAAAGAAAAACAAGGCAAAGAAGAGTCTACAGTATATGTTGACGACATCGCGCAAGTGGTAGCGATGTGGACGGGAATTCCGGTTTCAAAAATCGCACAGGCAGAATCTGCGAAGTTATTAAACCTTGAGGAAGAGTTACACAAACGCGTAGTTGGTCAAGGTGAAGCGGTAGAGGCAATTTCCCGTGCAATCCGCCGTGCACGTGCAGGCTTAAAAGATCCAAAACGTCCAATCGGTTCATTTATCTTCCTTGGTCCTACAGGTGTCGGTAAAACAGAACTTGCGCGAGCACTTGCTGAAGTAATGTTCGGTGATGAAGATGCGATGATCCGTGTAGATATGTCAGAGTATATGGAGAAACATTCGACTTCTCGTTTAGTCGGTTCGCCTCCGGGCTATGTAGGATTTGAAGATGGAGGCCAATTAACAGAGAAAGTCCGTCGTAAACCATATTCGGTTGTACTGTTGGATGAAATCGAAAAGGCGCATCCGGATGTGTTCAACATCTTATTACAAGTGCTGGAAGACGGCCGCTTAACTGATTCAAAAGGTCGTGTTGTCGATTTCCGCAATACAGTTGTCATTATGACATCGAATGTTGGGGCAGATGCACTGAAATATCGCAAGCATGTAGGATTCAGTGCTGGTCTAAATGCATCGAAAGATAAAGACATGAAGAGCACAATGCTGGAAGAACTGAAAAAAGCGTTCCGCCCAGAGTTCTTAAACCGTATTGATGAAATGATCGTGTTCCATTCATTAGAAAAGGATCACTTAAAAGAAATCGTATCATTAATGGCGAACTCTTTAACGAAGCGTCTAAAAGAGCAGGATATCGAACTGCAGCTTACGGATGCAGCGCTTGTTAAAATTTCGGAAGAAGGCTATGATCCGCAATATGGTGCGCGTCCATTGCGCCGTGCATTACAAAAACATGTAGAAGACCGCTTATCCGAAGAACTTTTAAAAGGTACATTGGATAAGACGCAAACAGTCGTACTTGATTATGCAGATGATGAGTTTATCGTACGAACACAAGAAAAAGTAGCAACGAATTAATTAAACAGACGAGGCGGGTAATTCCTGCTTCGTCTGTTTTTTATACTATCGTCGTTAGGAATCGGAGAGTTCTCGCTAAACCGAAATTATTTTTGTAGGAACGCTAACCGAAAAAGAATTTTGCGGCAGATTAGTGGGTATTCGATTTTGTTTCGTGTACAATTATAGGAACACACATTCGAAGGAGCTAGCAAAATGGCAAAAAAGAAGTCTAAATTTATGTGCAGCAGCTGTGGCTATGAGGCGGCAAAATGGATGGGGCGCTGTCCTGGCTGTGGTGAATGGAATACGATGAATGAAGAAGTCGAAGTCATCACAAAAGGTCCGCGTGGTGCGTTCCAGCATTCTACAACAGCTACAAAGGCAACACCTATTATTCATGTGGAGGTACAGGAAGAAACACGTATCGCCACAGAAATGAATGAGTTCAACCGTGTACTCGGAGGCGGTATCGTACCAGGTTCACTTGTATTGATAGGCGGTGATCCAGGTATCGGAAAATCGACTTTATTACTGCAAGTATCAGCGCTTCTTTCCAATCAGGGAAAACGTGTTTTATATATTTCCGGTGAAGAATCTGTACGTCAGACGAAGCTGCGTGCTGAACGATTAGGTGTACATACGCCGGAGCTTTATATTTACTCGGAAACGAATCTGGAGTTTTTAAATCAGACAATTGATGAAGTACAACCGAAATTTGTTATTGTCGATTCGATTCAAACGGTACACCACCCGGAAATAACAAGTGCACCGGGCAGTGTGTCGCAAGTACGTGAATGTACAGCGGAACTGATGCGCATTGCAAAAACAAAAAATATTGCTATCTTCCTTGTTGGTCATGTTACAAAAGAAGGTCAGATTGCCGGACCGCGTATTTTAGAACATATGGTAGACACGGTGCTTTACTTTGAAGGGGAACGCCACCATAACCACCGAATTTTACGAAGCCAGAAAAACCGTTTTGGTTCTACAAATGAAATTGCGATTTTTGAAATGCTTCATGGAGGGTTAAAGGAAGTATTGAATCCCTCTGAGCTGTTTTTACAGGAACGCTCGCAAGGTGCCCCTGGCTCAACGATCGTTGCATCGATGGAAGGGACACGTCCGATTTTGGTAGAAATCCAGTCTCTTGTTACACCAACGAGTTTCAATTATCCGAAGCGTATGGCAACAGGGGTTGATCAAAACCGTGTCCAGCTTTTAATGGCGGTATTGGAAAAACGCATGGGCATGATGCTTCAGGCACAGGATGCGTATATTAAAGTTGCGGGTGGCGTGAAATTGGATGAGCCGGCAATTGATTTAGCTGTATTAACAAGTATTGTTTCAAGCTTTAAAGACCAGACAGTACGTCCGACAGACTGCTTTATCGGGGAAGTAGGGTTAACTGGTGAAGTACGCCGCGTTTCGAGAATTGAACAGCGTGTACAGGAAGCAGCAAAGTTAGGATTTAAACGCGCCTTTATTCCAGCTTCTAATATTGGTGGGTGGGAATTCCCGCCGGACATTCAAGTCGTTGGCGTCGAAACAATCAGTGATGCACTGCGGGAATCTTTCCAAAATTTATAGAGAATATATTTTTGGTAATATGTTCAAAAAAGGCATGAAAAGTGAAAATACTTTTCATGCCTTTTTTCTTTATGCTTTTACTGTTTTTTCCTTCTTTAAAAATGCTTCTCTTGTGAAAATGCCAAAAGGCTTTCCAATCGGCAGGAAGTTGAAGCCGAAATGCTTGTTCAATACATTAGCACCCGCACCGTAAAGTGATAACAGAGCAATGATTAACTCAGAGTAGGCTGCAAGTAAATGCATGCCGTGCTCCATAATTCCAAATGAGCTTAATGCCAGGCCGATAAATAAGAAGTCGATCATTACGAAGATGGCGAATAGAACTTTATTTGTTTCAGCTGCACCAATCGTCATAAATAGGGTAAAGATTAAATAACCTAAATACACAACACCGAGCTGAGTTGTATCAGCAGACGCCTGTAATGTTGCACCAAATACACCGGCTTGAACGAACCAGCTCATGCCTACACCCATCCAGAACAAACCATATGCGCCGAATGCCGTCGTACCGAATGTATTATTATGCCTTGAATCTAATACTGATGCATAAAATTGTGCAATACCTCCTAAAAATATTGCCCAAGGAATAACCAAACCTAAGCCATCTGTCCAGCCTAATTTTTGAGTGGAAGCAACAAATGTTACAATCGCCAAACCGAACAAACCAATTGCAGACGGGTCAGCAGTAGAAATTTTTACTTCTTTTGCAGTATTCAAAACGTATTCTCCTCTTCTAAGTTTAATTTTTCTATTATACTAAAATAGTATATGCATTAATTTAACTAAACTACTGGTAGTGGGAATTTAGAATGAAGTATGTCATTTTTGAATTAATATCGCGTAAATTTAACTAAAAAAAATAGGGAATAAACTTAAAAAATGGGTAAAATCCTAATATTGGAATGTAATTGCATTTTGTTGATTATTTGCCCTTGCTTTTGGTACCTGGACTTCGCATGAATGAAACTTTAGATGTATAATTATTAACTGGAGGTGAAACAAATGTTGAAGAAAATAATTCAAGTAGCATTTTTATTTATCGGTGGAGCATTAGGCCTTATTTTCTTACCGCCCTTATATGCATTCATGAACTTATCATCCAATCCTTGGCTTAATAATCCATACTTCAGTGTTGCGATAGGTGCTGCTTTATTATTCGTTTTATCGTTTGCATTATCTGATTACTTTGTAAAATTAATTACTTGGTTAGAGGAAGTATTATTCAAATTGCCTGCAGCAGATTTACTGTTTGGTACACTCGGTTTAATCGTAGGACTATGTGTAGCAACATTGGTCGGGGTCGCAATCAATCAAATGAACATTCCCGTTATTACCGCTGTTGTTCCTGCTATTTTATCCATTGTTCTGGGCTATCTCGGTTTCCGGTTAGGTTTCAGTAAACGGGATGAGCTATTGCAGATCTTTTCCGGGAAATCCACGAAAAAGCGTCAAAGTGACGGATCTGTCAAGGAAGTTCAGGAGCAGTATAAATTACTTGATACGAGTGTCATCATTGATGGGCGTATTGCCGATATTTCAACAACAGGTTTTGTTGAAGGGATTTTAGTCGTACCTCAGTTTGTATTAACAGAACTCCAGCATATTGCGGATTCATCTGATACATTGAAGCGTACGCGTGGTCGCAGAGGTCTCGATATTTTAAAACGTCTTCAGGACGAACGTGCTTCGAAGGTACTTATTACGGAAGTTGATTTTGATGATGTGTCCGAAGTGGACTTAAAGCTGGTTCGCTTAGCAAAAAACATGAGTGCTCAAATATTGACGAATGATTTCAACTTAAATAAAGTTTGTGAACTGCACCGTGTACAAGTATTGAATATTAATGATTTGGCAAATGCGGTGAAACCGGTCGTTATTCCGGGTGAAGATATGCAAGTCGTTGTCATTAAAGACGGGAAAGAACACAATCAAGGTGTCGCCTATTTAGATGACGGAACAATGATTGTAGTAGAAGGTGGCCGAAGCTATATTGGCCAGGCGATTACTGTTACGGTAACGAGCGTACTTCAAACGTCGGCAGGGCGAATGATTTTTGCCAAGCCAAAAGAGGATTAGGATGTGAAGCATTTTGCGTTATGAAGTTGTTTTACCGGCAGCAGGAAGCGGAAAGCGCATGGGTGCC
This sequence comes from Solibacillus isronensis, assembly GCF_023715405.1. Classification (NCBI taxonomy): domain Bacteria; kingdom Bacillati; phylum Bacillota; class Bacilli; order Caryophanales; family Caryophanaceae; genus Solibacillus; species Solibacillus isronensis. The sequence goes on along the minus strand of NZ_JAMBOC010000005.1, from coordinate 63,677 downwards.
GGGCAAAATAAATTATTTTTAAACTTAGCGGATAAACCGATTTTAGTTCATACACTTCTTGTTTTTGAACAAGATGAAAACTGTACGGGTATTTGGCTTGCCGTAAAAGATGAGGAACGTCCATTTATCCAGTCGCTCATCAAAAAGTATAATATTGCAAAAGTAAAAGGTATGCCTACAGGTGGTGAGGAACGCCAACACTCAGTGCATGCATGCATTAAAGAAATGAGTGCAGTGGATGTTGTCCTTGTTCATGACGCTGCAAGACCTTTTATTACGATTTCAAAGATTGCCGAACTTGCAAAAGTCGCTTATGAAAAAGGAGCGGCTATTGCAGGGGTTCGTGCAAAGGATACAATGAAGGTCGTCCATAACGGCCTAATTAAAGAAACTGTTGACCGCGATTCTTTATGGATGGTTCAAACACCGCAAGCGTTCCGTTACGATTTATTGGCAGAAGCTGAAGACGAAGCCGAAAAGGCAGATTTTTTAGGAACGGATGAAGCAATGCTTGTGGAACGTTTAGGACATGATATTCATATCGTGGAATGCAGTTATGAAAATGTAAAAATGACAACGCAGGAAGATCTGATTTTTGGGGAAGCTATTTTAAAACAACGAAAATAGAAGATACCTTGAAAAGAAAATAGGTTTGCGAGGCTTTTTCCGGACAAGTTGATTATACTAATGATAATGAGATTAGCAGAAAGAAGGTGAAGGCTAGTTTACTTTGTAGGCTAGCAACGATATGTTTCGAATTGGACAAGGATTTGACGTTCATGAATTTGCAGAAGGACGTCCATTAATTTTAGGTGGTATTACAATACCGCATGAGCGCGGCTTAGTAGGTCATTCGGATGCCGATGTACTTTTACATACAGTGACAGACGCGGCATTAGGTGCAATTGGAGAAGGGGATATTGGCCGTCACTTCCCTGATACAGATCCGGAGTGGAAAGATGCAGATTCAGCGAAGTTACTTGAATATATTTGGAAGATGGTAGAAGAACGTGGATATAAATTAGGCAATGTGGATTGTACAATTATGGCACAGCGTCCGAAAATGGCTCCATATATCTCACAAATGCAAAACCGTATCGCACAATTACTGAATGCGGAACCTTCGCAAGTAAATGTAAAAGCGACAACAACGGAGAAGTTAGGTTTTGTTGGCCGTGAAGAAGGAATTGCAGCAATGGCAACGATTCTTTTAGTAAAAGCTTAAAAATGAGGGCGTGTGTCAAAAATCGACACACGCTACTTTAATTTAATAACTTACAGTGGTAGAATGGTTAAAGTTTAAAAGACATCTATTGTGCCGATATTGGACAATATAATGTCCGTTCATATACATATAAAAGTAAACTTTTTTATATGCGAAAAAGGTCGAGCGTTTTAACGCTAAAATTAGGAGGCAAATTTTATGACGAAAACAGTTCGCGTTCGTTATGCACCATCGCCAACAGGATTTTTACATATCGGTGGCGCACGTACAGCTTTATTCAACTATTTATATGCAAAACATCACAACGGTACTTTTGTAGTACGTATTGAAGATACAGATATTGAACGTAATGTAGAGGGTGGAGAAGCTTCTCAACTTGATAACTTACGCTGGTTAGGCATTATGCCGGATGAGTCAATTGATATCGGAGGTCCATATGCACCTTACCGTCAAATGGAGCGTCTTGATATTTATAAAGAGCATGCAGAAAAAATGCTGGAAAACGGACAAGCTTATAAATGTTTCTGTACTTCAGAAGAGCTTGAAGCATCACGCGAAAAACAAAAAGCACAAGGTGTTGCTGCACCTGCATATGATGGGAAATGCCGTCATTTAACAGCCGAGGAAGTTGCTGAAAAAGAAGCTGCTGGTATCCCGCACACAATTCGTATGCGTGTTCCTGAAAATGTTACGTATCAGTTCACTGACTTAGTTCGCGGTGAAGTATCGTTCGAATCAAAAGATATCGGCGACTGGGTACTTGTAAAAGCAAACGGTATCCCAACTTACAATTATGCGGTAGTGCTGGATGACCACTTTATGGAAATTACACATGTATTCCGTGGGGAAGAGCATTTATCAAATACTCCAAAACAAATGATGATTTTTGACGCATTCGGATGGGAATATCCGCAATATGGTCATATGACATTAATCGTAAATGAAGATCGTAAAAAATTATCAAAACGTGATGAGTCAATCATCCAGTTCGTTACACAATACAAGGACCTAGGCTACTTACCGGAAGCGATGTTTAACTTCTTTGCATTACTTGGCTGGTCACCTGAGGGAGAAGAAGAAATCTTCTCACATGACGAATTTGTAAAGCTGTTTGATGAAAAACGCTTGTCAAAATCACCATCAATGTTCGATAAAACAAAATTAACATGGATGAACAACCAATATATTAAAAAAATGTCTCATGAAGAGGTAGTTGCTTTAGCATTGCCACATTTACAAAAAGCAGGTTTACTTCCAGAAGAGTTATCGGAAGAGCAACATGCATGGGCTTCTGATTTAATCGCTCTTTACCATGAGCAAATGAGCTTCGGGGCAGAAATCGTAGAATTATCGAGCCTATTTTTCACAGAAGAAATTGCATATGATGAAGAAGCAAATGAAGTGTTAACTGGTGAAACTGTGCCGGCTGTTATGGCTTCATTTAAAACTCAATTAGAGGCTTTAGAATCTTTTGATGCCGCTTCAATTAAAGCAGCGATTAAAGCTGTGCAAAAAGAAACAGGCGTAAAAGGTAAGAATCTGTTTATGCCAATCCGCGTTGTGACAACTGGTCAAACACATGGTCCGGAATTGCCGAATGCCATCGCTTTAATCGGCAAGGAAAAAACAATTGCTCGTGTTGAAAAATTTGCAGAGTAATTCATTTTCTATAATTTGGAAATAACTACAGAATTCTTTGAATGGATATAATGATTGATTTTTCTGAAAATAGATGTAAAATGAATGTAAATTCCATAATGATAGCACGTTGAGAAGGAGAAGTACGCTGCGCACCCCTTATTAGAGAGGATCACCACCGGCTGAAAGTGATCCAGGTTAAGGCAAAGCTGAAATGCACCTTTGAGTATTTAACTGAACTTGAAGTAGGTTAAATCGATTTGTCCACGTTACAGGACTTTAAGCGGAAAAAGTATGGATACTTTTTCAACCAGAGTGGAACCGCGCATCTAGCGTCTCTGTCACCTTCTTGAGGTGATGGAGGCGTTTTTTATTTAAATTACAAATTAACCCAATGAATATTTAAAGAGTACAATGAAAAAGGAGAGGCAATATGACGATTCAAATTTTCAATTCGTTGACAAGACAAAAAGAACCATTTATTCCGTTGGAGGAAGGTAAAGTAAAAATGTATGTATGCGGACCAACTGTATACAATTACATTCATATTGGAAATTCCCGCCCGGTAATCGTCTATGATACAGTACGCCGCTATTTACAATATGCAGGTTATGAAGTGAAATTCGTTTCGAACTTTACCGATGTAGATGACAAAATTATTAAAGCAGCGAATGAGTTAGGCGAAGAAACTTCTGTATTAACAAATCGTTTTATTGCTGCTTATTTTGAAGATATTACAGCACTGGGATGCCAAAAGGCGGATGCGCACCCTCGTGTAACAGAGCATATGGATGATATTATCGCGTTTATTAAAGTGCTGATCGACAAAGGCTATGCATATGAATCCCAAGGCGATGTTTATTACCGTACACGTAAATTTAATGGCTACGGAAAGTTAAGTCACCAATCAATTGATGATTTAAAAGTTGGAGCGCGTATTGAAGCGGGCGAGAAAAAAGAAGACCCATTGGATTTCGCGTTATGGAAAGCTGCAAAAGCAGGAGAAATTAAGTGGGCATCACCATGGGGAGAAGGACGTCCGGGATGGCATATTGAATGTTCTGTAATGGCACGTGAGCACTTAGGTGATACAATCGATATTCACGCAGGCGGACAGGATTTAACATTCCCTCACCACGAAAACGAAATTGCCCAATCCGAAGCGCATAATGATAAAACGTTTGCACGTTATTGGATGCATAATGGCTATATTAATATTGATAATGAAAAAATGTCGAAATCATTGGGTAACTTTATATTAGTGAATGATATCCGCAAGCAAATCGACCCGCAAGTGTTGCGTTTCTTTATGCTGTCAGTTCATTACCGTAACCCGATTAACTTCGCTCAGGATTTAGTGGAAGCAGCGAAAAGCGGTTTGGACCGTATTCGTACATCCTATACGAATGTCGAGCACCGTCTAACATCTTCGGCAAGTTTAGGGGATAACAGCGAGCAGTGGCTTGAAAAAATCAGTCAGATAAAAGTTGATTTCGAAAATGCGATGAACGATGACTTTAATACAGCAAATGCGGTTTCAGCATTATTTGAACTTTCCCATATCGCCAATGTGTATTTAAACGAAGCCAATACGGATAAAGAAGTATTACAGGCAATTTTAACGATGTTTGATACAATTGGAAATGTACTAGGTATTCATATAAAAGTAGAAGCAGGATTACTCGATGAAGAAATCGAGGCATTAATCGAAGAACGTAACCAAGCCCGTAAAGATCGTGATTTCGCTCGTTCAGATGAAATCCGCGACCAACTGCTGGGCATGGATATTGTTCTTGAGGATACTCGTCAAGGTACACGCTGGAAACGAGGTCAGTAAATGCAAAATTTAACACCACATGATGTCATACAGCTAAATGCACTGGCGCTCGCTTATATGGGCGACGCCGTGCTTGAGCAAAGAATTCGGGAACATTTAATATTGTCGGGCCGTGCAAAGCCTAACACATTGCATAAAGAAGCGACGAAATACGTTTCGGCCAAGTCCCAGTCCAATATTGTACATCGCATGATTGATGAGAATTATTTAACAGAAGAAGAGCAAGCTGTTTTCCGTAGAGGACGCAATGCCAAATCAGGATCTGTTCCGAAAAATACAGATGTCCGAACATATCGTAATAGCTCTGGATTTGAAGCGGTTTTAGGCTTCTTATTCCTTAGCAAAGAACATCATCGCGCAAATGAAATAATCGATTACGCAATCGAAATTGTCGAACAGGCAAAAGGAGTGTAACTATGGCAGAGAAAAGACAGCAAAATCGTAAACCAAAAGATTTTAAAGGTCGCGATAAAAAAGCAGATACTTTTAAAACTCAGGAGAAAAAGCAACAAGAAAAGCCGCAATCTGCCCAGGAAGAACTATCAGGAGAAATGATTGCAGGAAAAAATCCGGTACTTGAGGCACTTCGCGCAGGCCGAGAAATCAATAAGTTATGGATTGCTGAAGGCGTTAAGAAAACAGGTGTGCAGGAGCTAATGGACTTAGCGAAAGAACAAGGTGTCCTCGTACAGTTTGTACCAAAGCAAAAAGTCGATAAACTTGCAGAAAACCATCAGGGAATCGTGGCATCAGTCGCGGCATATGACTATGCAGAATTGGACGATCTATTTGCCGCAGCGAAGGCAAAAAGCGAAGACCCGTTCTTTTTAATACTGGACGAGTTGGAAGATCCGCATAACTTAGGTTCGATTATGCGTACAGCAGATGCGATCGGTGCACATGGTATCATTATTCCGAAGCGTCGCGCAGTCGGTTTAACAGCAGTTGTTGCTAAAGCTTCAACAGGTGCTATCGAGCATGTACCTGTTGTACGTGTAACCAATTTAGCCCAAACGGTGGATGAGCTAAAAGAACGCGGTGTATGGATTGCCGGAACAGATGCAAAAGGTTCTGCAGATTATCGTAAAATGGATGCAACATTACCGCTTGCATTAATTATTGGTAGTGAAGGTAAGGGAATGAGCCGTCTTTTGAAAGATAAATGTGACTTCTTATATCACTTGCCAATGGTTGGTCATGTAACATCATTGAATGCTTCCGTAGCAGCGGCATTACTTATGTATGAAGTGTACCGCAAACGACAAGAAGCTAACGGATGAGGTCATGCAAAACATATTGCTAGTAGACGGCTATAACATGATCGGTGCATGGAGTGAGCTACGTCCTTTACGCGAGCCTCACTTTGAAGATGCACGTGATCGGTTAATTGAACGAATGGCGGAGTATAAAGCACATACAGGCTGGCGTGTTATCGTTGTATTTGACGCCCATCTTGTACCAGGCACTGAGCAACTTTATATTCAGCATGCTGTGGAAGTGCTTTATACACGTAAAAACGAAACAGCGGACGAGCGCATTGAAAAATTATCGAACGAATTAAAAGGACGAAAAATCCAAATACACGTCGCAACATCCGATATGACTGAACAAAACGTTGTATTTGGTCATGGTGCATTAAGAAAATCGGCACGTGAGCTTGAAATTGAAATGCAAATTATTCAGTCTAAAATTTCATCCAAAGTAAAAGAATCGACCGACGAAAAACCGGCCTCAAGAATTAAGCTATCAAAAGAAGTAGAACTACAATTTGAAAAATGGAGAAGAGGGCTCAAGTAATAGATTGCCCGCAATTTCCAATTAAGTTATACTATTCCTAATTATTCTAGCGTAACTGAGGTGATTTTCATTGCTTAAAAGTGAGAAGTTACAAATGGTACTACGTTTTGAACATTTGACAGATGAAGAGCTTGTAGAACAAGTGCATCTTGGCAATACAGATGCGCTAGATTTTTTAATTTCAAAATACCGATTGTTTGTTAAGGCAAAAGCACGGTCGTATTTTTTAATTGGTGCGGACAAAGAAGATATTATCCAAGAAGGAATGATTGGCTTATATAAGGCGATTCGTGATTTTAAAGAGGACAAGCTGGCGTCATTCCGTGCCTTTGCAGAACTTTGCATTACACGGCAAATTATTACGGCGATTAAAACAGCTACTAGACAAAAGCATATTCCGCTAAATTCATATGTTTCTTTAGATAAGCCAATTTACGATGAAGAATCAGAGCGCACGTTGATGGATATTATTACGAGTCCGATTTCGGACGACCCTGAGTATTTGATGATCAATCGTGAAGATTATCTTTATTTGGAAGAGAAGATGGGCGAAGTGTTAAGCGAACTCGAACAGCAAGTATTGGTTCGTTATTTGGAAGGACAATCCTATAATGAAATTTCTGAAGAATTGGACCGCCATGTGAAATCCATCGATAATGCATTACAGCGGGTGAAGCGCAAATTGGAGCGTCATCTTGAATTAAAAGAAATGACTTAAACACCACGAGCCTTTATTGACAGTGGGAAATTTAGGTGTTAGTCTTTAAAGGACAAACTGCCGAAAAGGTGATAAACATGGCAAAGAAAGTCGTTTTAAGTTGTGAAAAATGCGGTTCAAGAAACTACAACGTCCCGAAAAAAGAAGGGTCAACCGAGCGTTTAGAACTGAAGAAATTTTGCTCTCATTGCAATGAGCATACAATGCATAAACAAACGTTATAAATGAAATATAGATTAATTCGTTGTTCGGAGGTTAGGCAAAGATGAGTAAAGTAACAAACTTTCTACAAGAAGTCGGCTCGGAAATGCGCAAAACAAGTTGGCCGAAAAGTAAAGAGTTAACGAAGTATACGGTAGTAGTTGTTTCAACAGTTATCGTGATGGCGTTATTCTTTACAGCAATAGATTTAGGAATCTCAGAATTGTTCCGTTGGTTCTTGTCTCTGTAAGCAATATCATGTTAATATTTCGAAATAGCCCGTCCATGCCATATAACGGGTTTTTTCATTTGTTAAAAAATGCTGACAGCTTAATTTAAAGAAATAGATTATTGAAGTTTTGTGAACAGGGAAATATATACCCTAACACACTTAATGTAAAGGAGGGACGGACGATTTAGTCCTACCTATATGGAGAAAAATTGGTATGTAGTTCATACGTATTCTGGTTATGAGAACCGAGTAAAAGCAAATCTTGAAAAACGCGTGGAAACGATGGGGATGCAAGATAAAATTTTCCGTGTAATCGTAGCTGAGCATGAAGAAATCGATGTAAAAGAAGACGGTAAGAAAAAAGCAGTAATGCGTAAAATCTTCCCTGGTTACGTTTTAGTAGAATTGATTATGACAGACGATGCTTGGTATGTCGTTCGTAATACACCTGGTGTTACAGGATTTATCGGTTCTTCAGGCGGTGGTGTAAAACCGACCCCATTATTACCGGAAGAAGCGGAACGTCTGCTTGAACAAATGGGTATGAATGAAACATTATTAGGTGAAGTTGAAATTTCTGTTGGTGAAGTTGTAGAAGTTCTTGAAGGGCCATTTGCACATTTCCAAGGCCGCGTAGAAGAAGTAGATGTCGACAAAGCAAAATTAAAAGTTCTTGTTGATATGTTCGGTCGCGAAACGGTAATGGAGCTAGACTTTAACCAAGTTCAAAAAATATAGAATTATTTACACTTGATTAAGTAATTTAAAAGTGTTATCATTTCAAAGGTCAGACTGTCCAAGTTTTGGGCGTGTGATTATAATTAGTTTTAATGTTATCGGCAAGTTAGCTGACGAACAGATATTTGAGTGGGAGGGGCAACCCAGTTACCACATCACGGACTTAAGGAGGTGTGTCTCGTGGCTAAAAAAGTTATTAAAGTTGTAAAACTTCAAATCCCTGCTGGTAAAGCAAACCCAGCGCCACCGGTTGGTCCTGCATTAGGTCAAGCAGGTGTAAACATTATGGGATTCTGTAAAGAATTTAACGCTCGTACTGCTGATCAAGCTGGTCTTATCATTCCAGTTGAAATTTCAGTATTTGAAGACCGTTCATTCACTTTTATTACGAAAACTCCGCCAGCTGCAGTATTACTTAAAGTAGCTGCTGGTATCCAATCTGGATCTGGTGAACCAAATCGTAAAAAAGTTGCAACGGTTAAACGTGATAAAGTTCGCGAAATCGCTGAACAAAAAATGCCAGACCTTAACGCTGCTTCAGTTGAAGCTGCTATGTTAATGGTTGAAGGTACTGCGCGAAGCATGGGTATTACGATCGAAGACTAATCCCATCTTCAACACTTGATGATGTTTTTGTTTTTGGAAGGTTGCTGCACTCGGATACTTGTTTGATGAGTGCGCAACCTTTATTCGTGGGAGGTCAAATCCGTTACAACCACAATCAAGGAGGAAATTATAATGGCTAAAAAAGGTAAAAAACTGCAAGAAGCAGCTAAATTAATCGACCGCGCAACTTTATACTCTGTTGAAGAAGCAGTAGCGTTAGCGCAAAAAACAAGCACTGTAAACTTTGATGCAACTGTAGAAGTAGCATTCAAATTAGGTATCGATACTCGTAAAAACGACCAACAAATCCGTGGTGCGGTAGTATTACCACACGGTACTGGTAAAACTCAACGCGTATTAGTTTTCGCTAAAGGCGATAAACTTAAAGAAGCAGAAGCTGCTGGCGCTGACTATGTAGGCGATGCAGAATACATCCAAAAAATCCAACAAGGTTGGTTTGATTTCGATGTAATCGTTGCAACTCCTGACATGATGGGTGAAGTTGGTAAATTAGGTCGTGTATTAGGTCCTAAAGGTTTAATGCCAAACCCTAAAACAGGTACAGTTACATTTGACGTAACAAAAGCAATCGAAGAAATTAAAGCTGGTAAAGTAGAATACCGTGCTGAAAAAGCTGGTATCATCCACGCGCCAATCGGTAAAGTTTCTTTCGAAACAGAAAAATTAGTAGAAAACTTCTTAGCTGTATTTGAAGTAATTCAAAAAGCTAAGCCAGCTGCCTCAAAAGGTACTTTCATGAAGTCTGTAAACCTTACAACTACAATGGGTCCTGCTGTAAAAGTTGACGCTGCTAACGTAACAGTTAAATAATTTCCGGTTTTTAAAAGCCGTAAAATAAAATTTGTTGACAACGCGCTTCTTACTTGGTAAGATGAATGCTGTTGTGAATCATCCATTTGTACCGTAGACAGTAGGGGTGCCATATGCACTTAATGATCCTACCGAGGACATAGGAGTTCGGATTCTTTTTAAGATGATGTACTTTCAGCCTCTATGTCTATTATTGATATAGAGGCTTTTCTTTGTCGGTATAAATGACTCATTCTAATAGGAGGTGTCATCATGAGCAAAGCAATCGAAACTAAAAAAGTTCAAGTTCAAGAAATCGCTGATAAATTCTCTGCTGCTGGTTCTATAGTAGTTGTAGACTACCGTGGTTTAACTGTAGCGCAAGTTACTGAATTACGTAAGCAATTACGTGAAGCAGGTGTTGAGTTCAAAGTTTACAAAAACACTTTAACTCGCCGTGCTGCTGAAGCTGCTGGTTTAGAAGGAATCAATGAATTCTTAACTGGTCCTAACGCTATCGCATTCTCTAACGAGGACGTAGTAGCTCCTGCTAAAATTATTAACGAGTTCGCTAAGAAAAACGAAGCGTTAGAAATTAAAGCTGGTATCATCGAAGGTACTGTGGCATCAGTTGAAGACGTTAAAGCTCTTGCAGAACTTCCATCTCGCGAAGGTCTATTATCAATGCTTTTATCTGTACTTCAAGCTCCAGTGCGCAACTTCGCACTTGCAACAAAAGCTGTTGCAGAACAAAAAGAAGAGCAAGGCGCTTAATAGTAGCCGCATAACTTCAAAAATCAGGCAAACTGCCTAAAACTAATAAACATTCCATAGGAGGAAATTAAAATGAACAATGAGCAAATCTTAGAAGCTATCAAAGCTATGACAGTTCTAGAATTAAACGATTTAGTAAAAGCAATCGAAGAAGAATTCGGTGTAACAGCTGCTGCTCCAGTAGCAGTAGTTGCTGGTGGTGCTGCAGGCGCTGCTGAAGAAAAAACTGAGTTTGACGTAGTATTAGCTTCTGCTGGTGGAGAAAAAATCAAAGTAATCAAAGTGGTTCGTGAAATCACTGGTTTAGGCTTAAAAGAAGCTAAAGAAGTTGTAGATAACGCTCCTAAAGCTCTTAAAGAAGGCGTTTCTAAAGATGAAGCTGAAGCTATCAAAGCTAAACTTGAAGAAGTTGGCGCTTCAGTAGAAGTTAAATAATTTCATTTTAACTTTAATTACTAGGCTCTGAGCTTAGTTTAATAAGGAAAGCTCGTCACAATTTTGCGGCGGGCTTTTCTTTATTTAACTTTTGTGGATATGAAAATATTAATTTTTTATAGTAATCCACATGAAAAGACATCATTTTGCACAAATTACCGCAAAATGTATTTTTTCTAAGGAGGCGTGTTGCATGTCTGAACATTATTATTCAAATAAGCCTCAAACTGAGAGTAAACCACGCCAATGGAAATTCACTTTATTAGGCAATACATTTACGTTTGAAACGGATACGGGTGTATTCAGTAAAAGCGAAGTAGATTTTGGTTCCCGTGTACTAATCGATGTGTTTGAAATGCCTAAAATTGATGGTGTTTTGCTTGATGTAGGTTGTGGCTATGGACCGATCGGATTATCGATTGCAAAAAACAACCCTGACCGTGAAGTTTACATGATGGATATTAATTCACGAGCAGTTAGTTTGTCTCAAAAAAATGCCCAGCTTAACGGGGTTCAAAATGTACGTATTTTTGAAAGCGATGGATTAGCCGCTGTAGAACCTGGAACGAAAGTAGCTGCTGTATTAACCAACCCTCCAATTCGTGCCGGTAAAGAAACAATCTTCAAGTTTTATGACGGTGCATATGAATTGTTAGTGGAAAATGGTGAGCTGTGGATTGTTATTCAGAAGAAGCAAGGCGCTCCATCAACTATAAGTCATTTAGAAGGAATGTTTTCAGAAGTAGATGTCGTTGAGAAGAAAAAAGGATATTGGATTATTCGTGCAAAAAAATAAGTAAGATTAGTTTCCAATATTGACTTGACAAATCGAGTATGATAACATAATAAAATGCAAAATTATTATTTTGAGGTAGTATGCCCTTTTGCATTAAATATTCAAAGTTACGGGTATACTGCTAAGAATAAGTTAAGTTTAACCGAAAATGAGGTTTAAAAAAAGTCTCGTTTTCTTTTTGTCTTTCGAAATCATACACTATTTGTATGTTTTTGCAAAGACCTATTATCGCTTTATTGAGGGGTGAATGAGTTGACAGGTCAACTAGTTCAGTACGGACAACACCGCCAGCGTAGAAGCTTTGCGCGTATTAGTGAGGTGCTGGAACTTCCGAATCTAATCGAAATCCAAACAGCATCTTATGAGTGGTTCCTTGAAGAAGGGTTGCGCGAGATGTTCCACGACATTTCTCCAATCGAAGATTTTACAGGTAATCTTTCATTAGAATTCGTCGACTATACTTTAGGAGATCCTAAGTATAATGTGGATGAATGTAAAGAGCGTGACGTTACTTATGCTGCACCATTACGTGTAAAAGTACGTTTGCACAACAAAGAAACAAACGAAGTGAAAGAGCAAGACGTCTTTATGGGTGATTTCCCATTAATGACAGAAACAGGTACGTTTATTATTAACGGTGCTGAGCGTGTTATCGTTTCACAGTTAGTTCGTTCTCCAAGTGTATACTTCCACGAAAAAACGGATAAAAACGGTAAAAAAGGCTTTGGTGCAACGGTTATTCCTAACCGTGGTGCATGGCTTGAATATGAAACAGACGCTAAAGACGTTGTATATGTACGTATCGATCGTACACGTAAATTACCGGTAACAGTACTTTTACGTGCATTAGGTTTTGGCTCGGATCAAGAAATTTTAGATATCATTGGCGACAATGAATATTTACGTAATACGTTAGAAAAAGATAATACGGAAGGTACTGAAAAGGCCCTTCTTGAAATCTATGAACGTTTACGTCCAGGTGAACCACCAACAGTTGAATCTGCGAAGAACTTATTATATTCTCGCTTCTTTGACGCAAAACGCTATGATTTAGCGAATGTTGGTCGTTACAAAATGAACAAAAAGCTTCACATCAAAAATCGTTTATTCAACCAAACGATTGCAGAAACGTTAGTGGATCCTGACACAGGAGAAATTATCGTAGAAGCAGGTACATTATTAGACCGCCGTAATTTGGATAAGTTAATTCCTTATTTAGAAAGTGGTGTTGGATTCCGTACATTAAACCAAGTTGGTGGTGTATTGGAAGATGATATTACAATTCAGTCGGTTAAAATCTTTGCACCAAATGATGAAGCACAAAAAGAAATCAATGTTATTTCAAACGCCTATGTAGATGAAGAAGTGAAAAATATTACTCCAGCCGACGTATTGGCTTCTGTATCATACTTCTTCAACTTATTATATGACGTTGGTAACACAGATGATATTGACCATTTAGGTAACCGTCGTTTACGTTCTGTTGGTGAATTACTACAAAATCAATTCCGTATCGGTTTATCTCGTATGGAGCGTGTAGTACGTGAGCGTATGTCAATTAACGACACAGCTGCAATCGTACCACAGCAATTAATCAATATCCGTCCTGTTATCGCTTCAATTAAAGAGTTCTTCGGTAGCTCTCAATTGTCTCAATTCATGGACCAAACAAACCCGTTAGCAGAGTTAACGCATAAGCGTCGTCTATCTGCATTAGGGCCTGGTGGTTTAACACGTGAGCGTGCTGGTATGGAAGTACGTGACGTTCACTATTCTCACTATGGTCGTATGTGTCCAATCGAGACTCCTGAGGGACCAAACATCGGTCTTATCAACTCGTTATCATCATTCGCAAAAGTTAACAAGTTTGGCTTCATCGAAACTCCTTACCGCCGTGTCGATCCAGAAACAGGTGCTGTAACGAGTGAGATCCATTACTTAACTGCTGACGAAGAGGATAACTATGTAGTTGCACAAGCGAACTCAATCTTAAATGAAGACGGTACTTTCGCGAATGAAGAAGTTGTTGGACGTTTCCGTGGTGACAACACTGTATTCTCTAAAGACCGCATCGACTACATGGATGTATCTCCTAAACAAGTAGTATCTGCTGCGACAGCGTGTATTCCGTTCTTAGAAAACGACGACTCAAACCGTGCGTTAATGGGAGCGAACATGCAACGTCAAGCTGTTCCATTACTATATCCAAACGCACCATTCGTTGGTACGGGTATGGAGCACGTAGATGCACGTGATTCTGGTGCTGCTGTAGTAGCGAAATTCGATGGTATTGTTGAACATGTAGAAGCACGTTCAATTCACGTACGTCGTATTGAAGTAGTAGATGGTAAAGAAGTAAAAGGCGATTTAACAAAGTATAAATTACAAAAATTCATTCGTTCTAACCAAGGTACTTCTTATAACCAACGTCCAATCGTAAAAGTTGGCGACCGTGTAAAACCTCGTGATATTTTAGCTGATGGTCCATCTATGGAAAAAGGCGAATTAGCACTTGGTCAAAACGTACTTGTTGCGTTCATGACATGGGACGGCTTCAACTACGAGGATGCTGTAATTATGAGCGAACGCCTTGTTAAAGACGATGTATATACTTCTGTTCATATTGAAGAATATGAATCAGAGTCTCGTGATACTAAGCTTGGACCTGAAGAGATCACACGTGATATTCCAAACGTGGGTGAAGATGCACTTCGTAACTTGGACGACCGCGGAATTATCCGTATCGGTGCAGAAGTTCGCGATGGTGACATTCTAGTAGGTAAAGTTACGCCTAAAGGAGTTACAGAGTTAACTGCGGAAGAGCGTTTATTACATGCTATCTTCGGTGAAAAAGCGCGTGAAGTACGTGATACTTCTCTACGTGTACCACACGGAGCTGGCGGTATCATTTTAGATGTAAAAGTATTCAACCGTGAAGACGGCGATGAATTACCACCAGGTGTAAACCAATTAGTTCGTGCTTATATTGTTCAAAAACGTAAAATCCGCGTTGGTGACAAAATGGCCGGACGTCACGGTAACAAAGGTGTAATTTCACGTATCTTACCGGAAGAGGATATGCCGTTCATGCCGGACGGAACACCAGTAGATATCATGCTTAACCCACTAGGGGTACCTTCTCGTATGAACATCGGACAAGTGCTTGAGCTACACTTAGGTATGGCTTCTCGTTACTTAGGCATTCATATGGCGTCACCAGTATTCGATGGTGCCAACGAAGCCGATGTTTGGGAAACGATGGAAGAAGCTGGTATGAACCGTGACGGTAAAACAATTCTTTATGATGGACGTTCAGGTGAGCCATTCGATAGCCGCGTTTCTGTTGGTATCATGTACATGATCAAACTAGCACACATGGTTGACGATAAACTTCATGCACGTTCAACTGGACCTTACTCATTAGTAACGCAACAGCCGCTTGGTGGTAAAGCACAATTCGGTGGTCAGCGCTTCGGTGAGATGGAGGTTTGGGCACTTGAAGCATACGGTGCTGCTTACACGTTACAAGAGATTTTAACTGTAAAATCGGATGACGTTGTAGGTCGTGTGAAAACATACGAAGCAATCGTAAAAGGTGAAAGTGTCCCAGAACCAGGTGTTCCAGAATCATTTAAAGTATTAATTAAAGAACTTCAATCATTAGGTATGGATGTGAAGATGCTTACAATCAACGACGAGGAAGTGGAATTACGCGACCTTGACGATGAAGATGAAGTAGCTGCACCTGTCGAACGATCTAATGATAAAGAAGAAGACCCAGTAGAATCATTTGAATAACTTCAATTGAATCGGGCAGGTATATGCCCTGCCCGATTTTTCTTATATTTTAGATACAAGTTTCATTATAGCCTAATATGAAATTTTGTAAGTGTAGAGCTACATTAAAAGTCATTTACGACTTATAACTAAAGGGAGGTAGGCTCCTTGATCGATGTTAATGAATTTGAATATATGAAAATTGGTTTAGCTTCACCTGACAAGATCCGTTCTTGGTCATACGGAGAAGTAAAAAAACCAGAAACAATTAACTACCGTACATTAAAACCAGAAAAAGATGGTTTATTCTGTGAACGTATCTTTGGACCAACAAAAGACTGGGAATGTCACTGTGGTAAATATAAACGTGTACGTTATAAAGGTGTCGTTTGTGACCGTTGTGGAGTAGAAGTAACGCGTTCGAAAGTTCGCCGTGAACGTCAAGGACATATCGAACTAGCAGCACCTGTATCACATATTTGGTACTTCAAAGGTATTCCAAGCCGTATGGGTCTTATTTTAGATATGTCTCCACGTGCATTGGAAGAAGTAATTTACTTTGCTTCATATGTAGTAGTCGACCCAGGTCAAACGTCTTTAGGCTATAAAGACTTACTTTCTGAAAAAGAATACCGTGCATACCGTGAAAAGTATGGTAACGAATTCGAAGCAGCAATGGGTGCTGAAGCGATTAAACGTCTTTTAGAGAAAATTGACTTAGAAGATGAAACACAAGTTTTAAAAGAAGAGTTGAAATCTGCACAAGGCCAACGCCGTACACGTGCGATTAAACGTTTAGAAGTAGTGGAATCATTCCGTAACTCAGGCAACAAACCAGAGTGGATGATTTTAGATGTACTACCGGTAATTCCACCAGAGCTTCGTCCGATGGTGCAATTAGATGGTGGACGTTTTGCTACATCTGACTTAAATGACCTTTACCGTCGTGTTATTAACCGTAACAACCGTTTAAAACGTTTACTTGACCTTGGTGCACCAAGCATTATCGTACAAAACGAAAAACGTATGTTACAAGAAGCGGTTGACGCATTAATCGATAATGGTCGTCGTGGTCGTCCTGTAACAGGTCCTGGTAACCGTCCTTTAAAATCACTTTCACACATGCTGAAAGGGAAACAAGGTCGTTTCCGTCAAAACTTACTTGGTAAACGTGTAGACTATTCTGGTCGTTCGGTTATCGTAGTAGGTCCTAACTTAAAAATGTACCAATGTGGTCTTCCAAAAGAAATGGCAATCGAACTATTCAAACCTTTCGTAATGAAAGAATTAGTAGAACGTGGCCTTGCTCATAACATTAAGAGTGCAAAACGTAAAATTGAGCGTTTACACAACGAAGTTTGGGATGTATTAGAAGATGTAATTCGTGAGCATCCGGTATTACTTAACCGTGCACCGACATTACACCGACTTGGTATCCAAGCATTCGAGCCTACACTAGTAGAAGGCCGTGCAATTCGTCTTCACCCATTAGTATGTACAGCTTATAACGCTGACTTCGATGGTGACCAAATGGCGGTTCACGTTCCATTATCAGCTGAAGCACAAGCAGAAGCTCGCTTACTTATGTTAGCAGCACAAAACATCCTTAACCCGAAAGACGGGAAACCGGTAGTAACTCCATCTCAAGATATGGTATTAGGTAACTATTACTTAACACTTGAGCGTGAAGGTGCTCGTGGTGAAGGAGCAATATTTAATGATTCAAACGAAGTGTTAATCGCCTACCAAAACGGTCATGTACATTTACACTCTCGTATTGCGATTAAAGCAAGCTCATTAAATAACCCGACATTTACAGAAGAACAAAATAAAATGTTCTTGTTATCGACTGTAGGTAAAGTAATCTTCAATGAAATTTTACCACGCTCATTCCCTTATATTAATGAGCCTACTTCAGTCAACTTAGAGCAAAAAACACCTGAAAAATACTTCGTGAACTTAACAATTGACGAAGAGTTACTGAAAGAAATCGAAGCAACAGAAGGCTATGCTGATTTATCTGAATCAGAAAAAGTTGAAGCACAACGCCGCGCTATTTTAGCGAAGCACTTCACAAATATGCCTGTTGTAGATCCTTTCCGTAAAAAATTCTTAGGAAATGTTATTGCTGAAGTATTCAAAGAGTTCCACATTACAGAAACTTCTAAGATGCTTGACCGCATGAAAAACTTAGGTTTCAAATATTCTACTCGTGCTGGTATTACAGTAGGTGTATCTGACATCGTCGTATTACCGGATAAAGGTGTAATCTTAGATGAAGCCCAAAGCAAAGTAGATAAAGTAATGATCCAGTTCCGCCGCGGTTTAATTACTGAGGAAGAGCGTTATAACCGAGTTATTAACGTATGGACAGCTGCCAAAGATGAAATTCAAGGCAAGCTGATGAAATCTTTACAAAAAACTAACCCGATCTTCATGATGTCTGACTCTGGTGCCCGTGGTAACGCATCGAACTTTACACAGTTAGCTGGTATGCGTGGTCTGATGGCCAACCCGGCTGGTCGTATTATCGAATTACCAATCAAGTCTTCATTCCGTGAAGGTTTAACAGTATTAGAGTACTTCATCTCTACACATGGTGCGCGTAAAGGTCTTGCCGATACAGCACTAAAAACTGCCGATTCAGGTTACTTAACTCGTCGTTTAGTAGACGTAGCACAAGATGTTATCGTTCGTGAAGACGACTGTGGTACTGACCGCGGTTTATTAATCGGTTCATTAATGGAAGGAAACGAATTGATCGAAGCGTTAGACGAACGTATTGTTGGTCGTTACGTGAAGAAAACAGTTCGCCATCCAGAAACAGGAGCGGTTATCGTAGAGCGTGATGGTTTAATTACACAGGATATTGCTCGCGTTATCGAAGATGCAAATATCGAAGAAATTACAATCCGTTCTGCATTTACATGTAATACAAAACACGGCGTATGTAAAAAATGTTACGGTATGAACTTAGCTACTGGTGAAGAGGTAGAAGTTGGTGAAGCAGTTGGTATTATTGCTGCACAATCTATCGGTGAGCCAGGTACACAGTTAACGATGCGTACATTCCATACAGGTGGGGTAGCCGGTAACGATATTACACAAGGTCTTCCACGTATCCAGGAAATTTTCGAGGCGCGTAACCCTAAAGGTCAAGCAGTCATTTCTGAAATTACTGGTACAGTAATCGAAATCGAAGAAATTCGAGAAGGTCTTAAAGAAGTAACGATCCAAGGTGATGTGGAGACACGTAAATACCAAGCACCTTACAATGCACGTCTAAAAGTAGCAGAAGGCGACACAATTGTAGCGGGTCAAACATTGTCTGAAGGTTCTATCGATCCGAAGCAATTATTAAAAGTTAAAGATGTATCGACAGTTCAAGAATATTTATTAAAAGAAGTTCAGAAAGTATACCGTATGCAAGGGGTAGAAATCGGAGACAAACACATCGAAGTAATGGTTCGCCAAATGCTTCGTAAAGTGCGCGTGATTGAAGCAGGTGACACAGAGCTATTACCAGGGTCACTTCTTGATATCCACCAATTCTCTGAGGCAAATGCTGAAGCCGTACTTAGCGGAAAAACTCCAGCAACTTGCCGTCCTGTCATCTTAGGTATTACAAAAGCTTCTCTTGAAACAGAATCATTCTTATCAGCTGCATCATTCCAGGAAACAACACGTGTGTTAACGGATGCTGCAATTAAAGGTAAACGTGATGAGCTTCTAGGTCTGAAGGAAAACGTAATTATCGGTAAACTAGTTCCGGCTGGTACAGGTATGCAACGTTACCGTCAAATCCGTATGGAGCAAGAAGAATCAGCAGAAGTAATTACAGCTGAATAGCAGTATATAATGAAGAAATCCCGACAGAGACCATTCTCTGCCGGGAGATTTTCTTGGAAATTTCCTTGGATAAAATATTAACCAACATACTTTCATAAGAAATCTGTTGACAGTGTAAGTTTGGAATGATAATATATTGAAGGTTGATAGTTAACTGTCTGTACTTAGGAGGATATGAAAGTGTCTTACGATCAAGTAAAACAGGCCAGTAAAACAATCATAGGTATAAAGCAAGCAGTGAAAGCAATGTATGCTGGACAAGTAACAGCTCTTTTTGTCGCAATCGATGCAGACAAATGGGTAACCGATCCGGCCATTCTTCTCGCGAAAGAAATCGGTGTACCAGTCAATTACGTCGATTCAAAGAAAGAACTTGGTAAAGCTTGCGGCATTCATGTTGGAGCTGCAGTTGTTGCGATTACTGCGATGTAGTTTTTGTGTAAAGTACACAAAGACTTTGTTTTTACCCAAAAAATGAACCACCTGGATGTGTGGTATTGAAACAAGGAAAAAATGAAGGGAGGACAAATCGATGCCTACAATTAACCAATTAGTACGTAAGCCTCGTCAATCTAAAAGCACGAAATCAAAATCTCCAGCGTTAAACAAAGGATATAACTCATTTAAAAAATCTTTAACTGACGTTAAGTCTCCTCAAAAACGCGGAGTTTGTACTCGTGTAGGTACAATGACACCACGTAAACCGAACTCGGCTTTACGTAAATATGCTCGTGTACGCTTAACTAACCAACTTGAGGTTACTGCGTATATCCCAGGTGAAGGTCACAACTTACAAGAGCACAGTGTAGTTCTTATCCGTGGCGGACGCGTAAAAGACTTAGCTGGAGTACGTTACCACATCGTTCGTGGTGCACTTGATACAGCTGGTGTTAACGGTCGTTTACAATCTCGTTCTAAATACGGTACTAAACGCCCTAAAGAAAAAAAATAATTTAAGTTTAAATATACAACGATTTGAAAGGAGGAAAACACATGCCTCGTAAAGGTCCTGTTTCCAAACGTGACGTGTTACCAGATCCACTTTATAATTCAAAACTAGTAACTCGTTTAATCAACAAAATGATGATTGATGGTAAAAGAGGTACTTCTCAAAAGATTTTATACGGAGCTTTTGAATTAGTTCAAGAGCGTTCGGGTCAAAATGCTTTAGAAGTATTTGAAGCTGCTTTAAACAACGTAATGCCTGTACTAGAAGTACGTGCTCGTCGTGTTGGTGGTTCTAACTACCAAGTACCTGTAGAAGTTCGTCCAGAACGTCGTACAACTTTAGGTTTACGTTATTTAGTAAACTACGCTCGTCTTCGTGGAGAAAAAACGATGGAAGAGCGCTTAGCTAACGAAATCTTAGATGCATCTAACAACACAGGTGCTTCAGTTAAGAAACGTGAAGATATGCACAAAATGGCAGAAGCGAACAAAGCATTCGCTCACTACCGTTGGTAATTTGATCTTTGCTCTAGCATTGCTGGGGCTAAGATTTTTACCATCTATACAGTTAACCCAATATGGAAGGAGAAATTTCCTATGAAACGCGAATTCTCTCTAGAGAATACACGTAATATTGGGATCATGGCTCACATTGATGCTGGTAAAACAACAACTACTGAGCGTATCCTTTATTACACTGGTAAGATTCACAAAATCGGTGAAACACATGATGGCGGTTCTCAAATGGACTGGATGGAGCAAGAACAAGAGCGTGGTATCACAATCACTTCTGCTGCAACAACAGCTCAATGGAATGGTCACCGTATTAACATCATCGATACTCCAGGACACGTAGACTTCACTGTTGAAGTTGAACGTTCTTTACGCGTACTTGATGGTGCTGTAACAGTATTAGATGCTCAATCTGGTGTTGAGCCTCAAACTGAAACAGTATGGCGTCAAGCTACAACATACGGAGTTCCTCGTATCGTATTCATTAACAAAATGGATAAAATGGGAGCTGACTTCCTATATTCTGTAGGTACATTACATGAGCGTTTACAAGCTAATGCTCACCCAGTGCAATTACCAATCGGTGCTGAAGACGAGTTCAAAGGAATTATCGATTTAATCGAAATGAACGCTACTTTCTACGGCAACGATGAAGGTACAGACGTAACTGTAGGAGAAATCCCTGCAGAATTCATGGATCAAGCTGAAGAGTACCGTGAGAAGCTAATCGACGCTGTTGCAAGTGTTGATGAAGAACTTATGGAGAAATACTTAGAAGGCGAAGAAATTACTAAAGAAGAATTAAAAGCAGCAATCCGTAAAGCTACTATCGCGGTAGAATTCTACCCAGTACTTTGTGGTACAGCATTCAAACACAAAGGTGTTCGTAAAATGTTAGATGCTGCTGTTGATTACTTACCAGCTCCAACTGACGTAGAAGCTATTAAAGGTACTGACGTTGACGGTGAAGAAGAAATCATCCGCCATTCTTCTGATGATGAGCCGTTCTCAGCTCTTGCATTCAAAGTAATGACAGACCCATTCGTAGGTAAGTTAACATTCTTCCGTGTGTACTCAGGTACATTAGAAGCTGGTTCTTACGTACAAAACTCTTCTAAAGGTAAACGTGAGCGTGTAGGACGTATCCTACAAATGCACGCTAACTCTCGTGAAGAGATCGCAAAAGTATACTCTGGTGATATCGCTGCTGCTGTAGGTCTTAAAGATACTACAACAGGTGATACTCTATGTGACGAGAAAAACCTTGTTATCTTAGAGTCAATGGAATTCCCAGAACCAGTTATCTCTCTTTCTGTAGAACCAAAATCAAAAGCTGACCAAGATAAAATGGGTCAAGCTTTACAAAAACTACAAGAAGAAGATCCAACATTCCGTGCACATACTGACACTGAAACAGGTCAAACAATCATCTCTGGTATGGGTGAACTTCACCTTGATATCTTAGTTGACCGTATGAAACGTGAATTTAAAGTTGAAGCTAACGTGGGTGCTCCAATGGTATCTTACCGTGAAACATTCCGTAGCGAAGCTAAAGTTCAAGGTAAATTCTCTCGTCAATCTGGTGGTCGCGGTCAATACGGTGACGTAACGATCGAGTTCTCTCCAAACGAAGAGGGTAAAGGTTTCGAATTCGAAAACGCTATCGTTGGTGGTGTTGTACCTCGTGAATACATCCCTGCAGTAGAAGCGGGTCTACGTGACTCTCTTGACCGCGGTGTTGTTGCTGGTTACCCACTAATCGACATTAAAGCGAAATTAGTATTCGGTTCTTACCATGATGTTGACTCAAGTGAAATGGCGTTCAAAATCGCTGCATCTATGGCTTTAAAAGAAGCAGCTAAAAAATGTAACCCAGTTATCTTAGAGCCAATGATGAAAGTAGAAGTTGTAATTCCAGAAGAGTACCTTGGTGATATTATGGGTAACATTACTGCTCGTCGCGGTCGCGTAGAGGGTATGGAAGCTCGTGGTAACTCTCAAGTAGTACGTTCTATGGTTCCACTATCTGAAATGTTCGGATATGCTACAACTTTACGTTCTGCAACTCAAGGTCGCGGTGTATTCTCAATGACGTTCGATCACTATGAAGAAGTACCAAAATCAATTGCAGAAGATATCATCAAAAAAAATAAAGGTGAATAATTGAAATTTCACCTTGCATCAAGTATAAATAATTTGTAAGCTATGATTGACTGACTATAGATGGGGCCCGTTTATAGTCGGCATCTTAGAATAAATAATTTTTAAAAAAATAAAACCTATCTCTGAGGAGGCATTTTCTAATGGCTAAAGAAAAATTTGACCGTTCAAAAACGCATGCTAACGTTGGTACAATCGGACACGTTGACCATGGTAAAACAACTTTAACTGCTGCTATCGCAACAGTTCTTTCTAAAAAAATGGGTGGTGCAGCTAAATCTTACGCTGACATCGACAACGCTCCAGAAGAAAAAGAGCGCGGTATCACAATCAATACTTCTCACGTAGAATATGAAACTGCAACTCGTCACTATGCACACGTTGACTGCCCAGGTCACGCTGACTATGTTAAAAACATGATCACTGGTGCTGCACAAATGGACGGCGGTATCTTAGTAGTATCTGCTGCTGACGGCCCAATGCCACAAACTCGTGAGCACATCTTACTTTCTAAACAAGTAGGTGTTCCTTACTTAGTAGTATTCATGAACAAATGTGATATGGTTGACGACGAAGAATTATTAGAGTTAGTAGAAATGGAAATCCGTGACTTACTATCTGAATATGACTTCCCAGGCGACGATGTTCCAGTAATCAAAGGTTCTGCATTAAAAGCTTTAGAAGGCGAAGCAGAATGGGAAGAAAAAATCGTTGAATTAATGGACGCTGTAGATTCTTACATCCCAACTCCAGAACGTCAAACTGACAAACCATTCATGATGCCAGTAGAGGACGTATTCTCTATCACTGGTCGTGGTACAGTAGCAACTGGCCGTGTTGAACGTGGTCAAGTTAAAGTTGGTGACGTTGTAGAAGTTATCGGTATCGAAGAAGAAGCTAAAACTACAACTGTAACTGGTGTAGAAATGTTCCGTAAATTATTAGATTACGCTGAAGCTGGTGACAACATCGGTGCTTTATTACGTGGTATTGCTCGTGAAGATATCCAACGTGGTCAAGTATTAGCTAAACCAGGTTCAATCACTCCACACACTAACTTCAAAGCTGAAGTTTATGTATTATCAAAAGAAGAGGGTGGACGTCATACTCCATTCTTCTCTAACTACCGTCCTCAGTTCTACTTCCGTACAACTGACGTAACTGGTATCTGCATGTTACCAGAAGGCGTAGAAATGGTTATGCCTGGCGACAACATCGAAATGACTGTTGAATTAATCGCTCCAATCGCTTTAGAAGAAGGTACTAAATTCTCTATCCGTGAGGGTGGCCGTACTGTAGGCGCTGGCGTAGTAGCATCTATCCAAAAATAATTTTAGCTAATCGCTAATTTTCTAAAAACACCTTGCAGGGACGCTTGCAAGGTGTTTTTTTTATACCCTTTATAGCGTAAAAGCATAATGTTTATTCAATATATGTATTTCATATATATATCATGCCTCTTGTATAATGAAATGTAAGAACAGGGGATTCTAATTAATTATTAGAAATGTTCATTTAAAAGGGGGATTTAATAGTGACAAATTATGTGCAAGTGGGGAACTTACAAGTAGCGGAAGTATTATTTCAGTTTATTAATGAACAAGTATTGCCAAATAGCGGAGTAGAGCAAACGGCATTTTGGAACGGCTTTGATCAGCTGGTTCATGAGCTGGCACCTGAAAATAAGGCATTACTTGCTCATCGGGATACACTGCAGGCTCATATTAATGAATGGCATAAAGGAAATAAGGGGAATTTCCAATTTGCTGACTATAAAGCATTTTTAGAAGAAATCGGTTATGTAGAAATAAAAGTAGAAGATTTTCAAGTGGAAACTGAAAATGTGGATGCAGAAATTGCATATCAGGCAGGTCCGCAATTAGTTGTACCTGTAAGCAATGCACGTTATGCGATTAATGCTGCCAATGCACGTTGGGGAAGTTTCTATGATGCACTTTATGGTACAGATGCCATCAGTGATGAAGATGGTGCTGAAGCAGGTAAGGGTTATAATCCGATCCGTGGTAACAAAGTAATCGATTATGCGAAACTATTTTTAGATCAAGCAGCTCCTTTAACATCAGCCTCACATAAAGAAGCGACAACTTATAAAATTGCAGAAAGCCAATTAGTAGTGACACTTGCAAATGGTGAAACAGCGACATTGACGGAACCTGAAAAGTTAGTGGGCTATAAAGGAACAGCAGAACAGCCGACTGCAATTTTACTTAAAAATAATGATTTACACATTGAAATTCAAATCGACCGCAATCATCCAATCGGTAAAGACGATGCAGCTGGTGTAAAAGATATTTATTTAGAGTCCGCAATTACAACAATTATGGACTGCGAGGACTCGGTAGCAGCAGTAGATGCAGAAGATAAAGTTGAAGTATATTCGAACTGGTTAGGGCTAATGAAAGGCGACTTGACGGCAACCTTTGAAAAAGGCTCAAAAACGGTAACGCGTACACTAAATCCTGACCGTGTATATACGGGAGTCAATGGTGATGAGGTAACATTAAACGGACGCTCATTAATGTTTATCCGCAATGTAGGTCACTTAATGACAAATCCGGCTATTTTAGATAAAGATGGTAGTGAAGTGCCTGAAGGAATAATCGATGGTGTCATAACGAGCTTAATAGCGAAGCATGAAGTAATCGGTAATGGCCAGTATAAAAACTCACAAAAAGGTTCTATTTATATTGTAAAACCGAAAATGCACGGCTCAAAAGAAGTAGCGTTTGCAAATAAGCTATTTGAGCGTGTAGAAGATTTAATCGGGTTGGAACGTTTCACGTTAAAGATCGGTGTCATGGATGAAGAGCGTCGTACATCACTTAACTTAAAAGCATGTATTCGTGAAGTGAAAAACCGTATCGTATTTATTAATACTGGATTCCTGGATCGTACAGGTGATGAAATCCATACATCGATGGAAGCAGGTCCAATGATTCGCAAAGGCGAAATGAAAACATCAACATGGTTAACTTCTTATGAAAAATCCAATGTCGTTGTTGGGTTAAATGCGGGCTTACAAGGCCGTGCACAAATTGGTAAAGGTATGTGGGCAATGCCGGACTTAATGGCGGATATGATTGAGCAAAAAATCAACCACCCGAAAGCAGGAGCGAATACTGCCTGGGTACCTTCGCCGACAGCAGCCACTTTACATGCCACTCACTACCATGAAGTAAATGTTAAAGATGTTCAAAAAGGTATTGTGACATCGGAAGATTTACAGGATGCGATTTTGGAAATTCCTGTTGCTGCAAATACAGACTGGTCACCGGAAGAAATTCAACATGAGCTTGATAATAATGTACAAGGAATTCTAGGCTATGTTGTTCGCTGGGTGGAACATGGTGTGGGCTGTTCGAAAGTGCCGGATATTAATGATATCGGCTTAATGGAAGACCGCGCAACGTTGCGTATTTCAAGTCAGCATGTAGCGAACTGGCTGCATCACGGTATTTGTACGAAAGAACAAGTAGAGGAATCGTTGAACCGTATGGCAAAAGTTGTAGACGAGCAAAATGCCGATGATCCGGAATACTTGCCAATGTCAGCAAACTACGGGGAATCCGTAGCTTTCCAAGCGGCAAGCGAATTGATATTTAAAGGTTATGATCAGCCAAATGGATACACAGAGCCAATTTTACACAAAAAGCGTATTGAAGCTAAAGCCAAACAAAAAGTAAACGCATAAGATTTTCTAAGTGACTGCTATTTCTTCTGAAATAGTAGTCTTTTTTGTTTAAGCATTAAAAGTTGACGGAAATTCGCTCGATTTATAGAAAAAATGGTATAATAGTAACAATATAGTAATTTTAGTGATAGGAAAGAAGAGAGTTAAATATGCTAAATAAAATTGAATCATTAGATGCGCTTATTTCATTGATACCGATCGTGAAAGATGCTATTCCAACAGACGTATCGATTGGGGTATGTGATATCGAAAAGTTTGTAGCCTATTTCCCGGCTAAAGACTTAGACTTGAAGATCCGAATAGGCCAAAAATTACATTCTGAAGAGCCGTTAATGATT
This sequence comes from Solibacillus isronensis, assembly GCF_023715405.1. Lineage (NCBI taxonomy): Bacteria > Bacillati > Bacillota > Bacilli > Caryophanales > Caryophanaceae > Solibacillus > Solibacillus isronensis. Next base: position 36,573 of record NZ_JAMBOC010000005.1, on the reverse strand, counting down.
GCATTAAAGAAAAGCCGTCGTTTAGAAGCAGTTGTACCAGCCGATTATTATGGTTTTGAATTTATCGGGACTGCAACGCCATTATACGATAAAACAGGTAAAACAATTGGAGGAATTGCTGTCCAAGTAAGAAAGCATTCGGAATTAATAGAAATTTCCCAAGCAATAACAGGTTCTTTAACACATGCGAACGAACAGATTGGCAGTATTGCGGATGGTTCTACAAGCTTGAGGGAGGCGGCAAACGAGCTACTGCAACAATCAAAGCAGGCTGAAAGGAATGTTCAACAGACTTCCGACATTTTAACATTATTGAAACGTATGGCGGACCAAACGAATTTGCTTGGATTAAATGCAGCGATCGAAGCTGCCCGAGCAGGTGAAAAAGGGAGAGGCTTTGAAGTCGTAGCGACGGAAATCCGCAAATTTTCGAAGGAAACAATTGAATCAACACAAAAAATTAGAGAAACGATGAACCAAATTAATGAGGCTACACAAAATATTACGAAGTCTATTGCTCAAATTTCCACTATCGGAACATTACAGAGCGAGTCTATTCAACAAGTTTCCGATTTTGTGAAGGAAATTCAAATGATGTCTTCGCAGTTAAATGAATATGCCAATAAATTATAAAATGGTTGCCTAGAGGTACTGAAACTTTCTAGGCAACTTTTTTATTGGGCAACAAATTCCCGGGCAAGTTTAATAAATTCCCGTACAGCAAAAGGCAAGTATTTATTTTTCTTCCACGTAACCCCCAGTTCAAGATAGATTGATTCTTCCTGAAAAGGGATGCATTTAATCGAATTGTACGGAATTTTTTCGGCAAGTTTTTTCGGAAGCAGCGCAATCCCCAATTTTGCCTGAACCATTTCGATAAATAGATCTTTCTGAGTCGTTTCACAGGCAATTGTAGGGAAGAAACCTTGTTTGGAGCACTCCTCGATAATACGGTCATACAAAATAAAATCTTTCCGGTAAATAATAAAAGTCTCATTCGCTAGTTCACTTAGCTGTATCGTTTCGTTTGCAGCTAAAGGATGACTTTCATGGACGATTAACATCAAAGGGTCTTTTAAAAAACGTATTGTTTCCAAAGATTCGTTCGAGGAAGTTACACTGCATACTAATCCGACATCCAGTTCACCAGCTTCAATTTCCTGGCGTATGCGCTTCGTTCCGACTTCCGTTAATAAAATTTCGATATATGGATTAAGCTCTTTATAATAGCTAATCAATTTTGAAAAAAACTCGGCCCCAACGATCGGTGGAATGCCGATACGGATTTGTCCTTTCTTTAGTTCCATCAAATCTGTTAATTCCGAACGCAGATTTTGAAATGATTCAAGTACTTGCATTGAATTCACAAGAACGGCCTGACCGGCATCCGTCAGCTCAAGCTGTTTGGATGAACGGTAAAACAGCGGTACACCTAGCTCTGACTCAAAGTTTTGGATTGCTTTACTAATAGATGGCTGTGACACATGTAATGTTGCTGCTGCCTTTGTAAAACTTAAATGCTTGGCTACTTCAACAAAATATTTGATTTGGCGTAGATCCATTTTTCTTTCCCCACCTCTTCACCTATAATTCCTGTAATTGAATTGATTATAGCAAAGTTTGTAAGGGTTGGACTGTTAGTTTTTTGTATAATGGAAGTATATAGAAGGAGTGGTGTTCTTTGAAGGTATTATTAATAGAGGATGATGTCTCCATATTTGAACTCATAGGTGAACGATTAGCACAATGGAATATTCAAGTAATTGGACCGAAAGACTTTCAACACATAATGGTGACATTTAAAGAAGAAGAGCCTCAGCTTGTTATTATTGATATTCAGTTGCCTGCATTTGACGGCTTCCATTGGTGTCGTGAAATAAGGGCGGTATCGAATGTCCCTATTTTATTTCTTTCTTCACGCGATCACCCGATGGACATGATCATGGCGATGCAAATGGGAGCAGATGACTTTGTGCAAAAACCTTTCCATACAGAAGTATTAGTCGCAAAAGTACAAGCATTGCTTCGTCGTGCATATAATTACCAGGAAGCACAGCAAAGTGATATTGAAAAATGGTATGGAGCTGAAATTCATTATGACCGCGCAATTGTTCATTATAAAGATAAACAGGTAGAGTTGACAAAAAATGAGTTGTTTATTTTAAAGGTGCTGGTCAAGGCAAAAGGGCAAATCGTCTCCCGGGATGAACTAATGCGTAAATTATGGGATGATGAACGCTTTGTAAACGACAATACATTAACGGTCAATGTAAACCGCTTACGCCAACGTTTAGAGGATATTGGGCTAATCAATGTGATTATGACGAAAAAAGGCCTTGGCTATTTGGCGGTGGATGCATGATCCGCTTGTTTATAAGACAATATATTTCTATGATGCTATTTGTCATCATTCTTCAGCTGCTATTGAATTTAATACTATTTCTAGATAAAGGCTTCCACGATGTTTCACTACTCTATTTAAACATCATTTGGTTTACGCTCGTTGCCGGTTATTTCAGCTTACGCTATATGAAAGACAGGAAATTGATGAAGCCGTATGCGAAGTTTTTTAATGGAACTTACTATGATGTTATCCATGAAGATTATAAAGAGCAGCTGGCTGATATGAATGGAAAAGTACAGGAACAGAAGCAGATCGTACTAGAACGGCAGGATGAACTTTTAGCATGGGTACACGAAATGAAATCCCCATTAACGGCAATGCAGCTGTTGATGGAAAAAGTAGAGAAAAGCGAAGTAAAGGAACGTATTGAAAATGAATGGCTGCGCCTTTATTTATTATTAGACCAGCAGCTTCATGCAACACGTCTTATGACAATCGAGCTAGATAACCGAATAGAAAAAGTAAAGGTGAAGGACGTACTTATCCAAGAAATTAAAGCATTGCGCAGCTGGTGTTTTGAAAAGCAAATCGCCATTGATCTGGAAGTGGATGACCTCACTGTACAATCAGACGCAAAGTGGCTAGGTTTTATCGTACGGCAAATTTTATCGAATGCGGTAAAGTATAGTGATGTCGGGGGGGAAATCAGAATATCCGCTCATATGGTTAATGAGCAGGCAGTTCTCATCATTCAAGATGACGGAATCGGTATAAAGCGTGAAGATTTGCCGCGTGTATTCCGCAAATCCTACACGGGAACAATTGGTCGTGAAACGAGTGCTGCAACAGGGATGGGGCTGTATCTTGCTAAACAGGCGGCACAATCACTGCATATTCTTCTGGCAATCGAATCAACAGAAGGGGTAGGTACTTCAGTAAAAATTACTTTCCCTAAAATGAATGAATATCAAAAAACGCTTGGAATGTGACGAACTTGTCACTTACCACGCGTTTTTGTCATGTAAATCAAACGATTCCCATTAACGGAACATGTAGAATAAAGTTAACAAGAAAGGATGGGAAACAATGAGCATTTTAATCGCACGTAAAGTTCGAAAAACATATGGTAAGCGCTCGCTTGCACAGGAAGTATTAAAGGGCATAGATTTGGAAGTAGAAAAAGGCGAATTTATCGGTATTATGGGCGCTTCTGGTTCAGGAAAAACAACATTATTAAATGTACTGTGCTCCATAGACCAAGTGACAGACGGATTTGTCGAAATTAATGGGCAAAAGCTTCAAGGGATGAAGGAGCGTACATTAGCGAAGTTTAGACGTGATGAGCTCGGCTTCATCTTCCAGGACTATAATTTACTGGATACGTTGACGGTAAAGGAAAATATTCTGTTGCCGTTATCGCTTAGTTCCATTCCAAAAGCAGCAGCGGAGCAACGTTTAAAGGAGCTTGTATCGATTTTAGGGATTGCGGATATTTTAACAAAATACCCGAATGAAATATCCGGTGGTCAAAAGCAGCGTACATCTGCAGCTCGAGCCCTAGTAACTAATCCATCACTTGTATTTGCAGATGAGCCAACAGGTGCACTTGATTCAAAAGCCGCAACTGCACTGCTCGATAATTTAGCAAAAATTAATCAAGCAAAAAACGCAACGATTATGATGGTTACACATGATGCCATTGCCGCAAGTTTCTGTTCGCGTGTACTGTTCTTAAAAGACGGCCAAATTTATACGGAACTGTATAAGGGCGATAAATCGCGCAATGAGTTTTTCCAGCAAATTTTGAATACGCAAAGTGTTTTAGGCGGTGAGCAGAGTGAAGCTTAGACAGCTCGTTATTAAAAGCATGATAAAAAATATGCGTCACTATTATTTATACTTTTTCGCACTCATTTTCAGTGTGACGCTGTTTTTCTCGTTTGTAACACTGCAGTATAATGAGTCGGTTATTGAAGCGACAAAAGCGAGCGGAACCGCAGCTTCAGGATTTGAAGCGGCTTCGTATATGCTGTATTTTATCGTACTGTTCTTCGTACTGTATGCCAATCACTTATTTATTAAGCGCCGCAGCAAGGAAATCGGTTTGTATCAATTGGTCGGCATGACAAAAGGGCTTGTGACACGCCTAATCGCTTTTGAAAACATCCTATTATTTGCTGGTGCGGTAAGCGCCGGAATTTTATTAGGCTTTTTAAGCTCACGTCTATTTGCGATGATTTTACTGAAGCTATTAAAATTTGATGCGGTTGTAACGTTGAGTATTAGTAAAGTTGCCGTTGTGAATACGCTAATTGTATTTGGCATTCTGTTAGTAATCATTTTAGTGCAAATGGCATTTATGGTATACAGAACAACATTGCTTTCGTTATTTAATGCATCCAAACAGGCGGACGAGCGTGTAAAACGCTTTAGTGTATTCCCGATGTTGATGGGTGCGATTGGGTTGGCTTTGATTATTTATGGCTACTATAAAAGTACGGTATTATTTTCAGGGCAAACAACGAACTTATTTTTAAGTATGATTATTATTTTAGCTACGACAATCGGCGGGACTTACTTTGTATTCCGCTATTCGGTTGCATTCATATTAAATCTGTTTCGTATAAGAAAGAAAGGGCATTTGAACCTGACTGATGTTCTGGCGCTGACACCGATTATGCACCGGATGAAAGGCAATGCTAAATCTCTTACACTCATTACTGTGATTACAGCAGTGTCTCTTGCAATTACCACCCTTTCCTACATTAGCTATTATTCAGCAAATAGTACGGCGGAAAACTCAATTCCAGCAGATTATATAATAGTAGATGGACGTGAAGAGGCATTCATTGATGCGCTAGAGGAGAATGAATTAGCATTTGAGGAAAAGACATTTAGACTAACAAGCGCACAGTTTGATATGACAGATTTCTTTTCTGGTGAAATAATAGATATGCTTCAAGGTAATACATTAGCGGATGTATTAATGATTCCGCTTTCGGACTACCAACAGCTTGACTCAGATGTAAAGCTTTCAGAGGGCGAAGCAATTATTGCAGGGTATAACGGCTTTCAGGCAAAGATAATGCCGCTTGAAGCACCTTTGGATTTAACATTTTTGCATCAAGAACACCAATTTCCTTTAAAAGTTAAGGAAGTAAATGATACATCGGTTGTAGCTTGGCGTATTACGGCAGGTGGCTTTGTTGTTATCGTTGAAGATACGGTTTTTGAACAGTTGCAGCAACTAAATAAAGAACATGCAATTGGTTATACAACAAAAGAGCAAACATCAATTAACTTAATTGATGCTGATGATGAAACATATCAAATTGTAGAAAAACTATATAAACAAACAGGTGCCAATATACTGTATGAAGATGGTGAAGCAAACCGAGGAGTCAATAAACTGAGTTCTCAACGATCAACTGTTGAATACAATTTAAACCTTTACGGGACAACAATATTTACTACTGCGTTTCTAGGTTTAGCATTTTTACTGGCAACGGGCAGCATTTTATACTTTAAGCAAATGTCTGAAGCGGATGAAGAGATGGAATCCTACAAGATTCTTCGGAAAATCGGTTTTACACAAGAGGAATTAACGCGCGGTATAATGATGAAACAGTTATTTAACTTTGGTGTACCGTTACTGATCGGACTATTGCACAGCTACTTCGCAGTGAAATCCGGATGGTTTTTATTCGGTACAGAATTGACAACGCCTCTACTTGTCACAATGGCATTATATATCGTCATGTATATCATATTTGCCGCATTAACAATCAATTATTACAGAAAAATAATAAAACAGGCTTTATAATACTTCAAACCGTCAATTTTCTCTTATTTGACGGTTTTATTTTATCTATATCCGTTGACTCACATTCAATTTTCTTGTAACTTTAACACATTAGTAATTTAGCAGACGAAAGTGAAGTGTACAACATGAATGCTGTTTTAATAGCGGTAGGGGTCATGCTTATTTTAAGCCTACTGCGTATAAATGTCGTTTTATCCCTGACTATTGGGGCAATTATTGGCGGCCTTGCCGGCGGATTAGATATAACAGAGACGATTAAGGCCTTTGTAGACGGTCTTGGCGGGGGTGCAACCATTGCGCTAAGCTATGCATTGCTAGGCGGATTTGCACTTGCAATATCTCGTACTGGTATCCCTGAAATATTAGTAAAAGCAATTTTAAAAATTGTACAGCGTGAAGGTGACACTCAAAAGAAAGGTGCTGCCAAAGCATTAATCTTCTTAGTATTGCTGGCAATGGCAATCATGTCGCAAAACTTGATTCCGGTGCATATTGCATTTATTCCTTTAATCGTACCGCCAATGATCAAAATTATGAACATGCTGCAAATTGACCGCCGTTTAATCGCATGTATTTTAACGTTCGGTTTAGTTATGCCTTATATGTTCATACCTGCAGGGTTCGGTTTAATCTATCAGGGTATTATAGTCGATCAAATGGCCATAGCAGGGCTAGACGTTGTTTTGAGTGATGTTCCTAAGGCAATGGCTATTGTAGCGCTAGGGATGGCTGTAGGTCTTGTAGGAGCCTTTGTTGCCTACCGTAAACCTAGACAATATGAAAATATCGAACTGGATACAACGAATGACTTAAATAAAGATGTAAATACATTACACATTATTTTTGCTGCCGTAGCGTTAATTACTTCTGTGGTAGTACAAGTAATGACGGATTCAATGATTGTCGGGTCGATTGCCGGTATTATCATTTTATATATTACAGGCGCACTAAAAGCAAAAGAAGCAGATAAAGTTCTATCGGATGGAATGCGTATGATGGCATTTGTCGGGTTCGTTATGATTTCAGCAAACGGATTTTCAGCTGTTATAAATGCTACAGGCGATGTTGAAACACTAGTATCAGGTGCAATGGACATTTTTAACGGGAATGTAAGTATAGCCGTTTTAGTTATGTTAATTGTCGGTTTAATTGTCACAATGGGAATTGGTTCTTCATTTGCAACGATTCCAATCATTGCAGCAATCTTTGTTCCAATCGCAATTGAACTGGGACTAAGTGAATTAGCGATCATCTGTTTAATTGGAACAGCGGGTGTACTCGGTGATGCTGGCTCTCCGGCATCCGATTCTACTCTAGGTCCGACAGCGGGGCTAAATGTCGATGGACAGCACAATCATATTTGGGAAACATGTGTACCAACATTTATCTTCTATAATATTCCCCAGATTATTTTCGGCTGGATTGCAGTCGTTTTCTTCCTATAATAATAGTCGTCGCTTTCAGCAAATAGAAAGCGGCGATTTTTTCGTTTTCTGAACCGTTAGTTTTCAGAATAATATATTTAAAGCATATTACTCCCTTTTCAGTTGCTTTCACCGTCAGAAACTTATATACTAGAAAACGGCTCAAAAAGAGCGAACCTATTTATAAAGAATAAAACATTATGAAAAGAATTTTGCTAAAAGACTTGCGAACTTCTTTTTTATTGTATATAATGTTGAATGTTGGTCTTTGACTGCGATGAAGCGAGAGGTTGCCGACACACCCGGCCGCTTTGCCATGGCGGTGTGTAGGAGAAATTTTCGTGGAGAATGTCTAGAAAATAGGCGAGAAGGAGGGAAAGTAATGGCAAAACAAAAAATTCGTATTCGTTTAAAAGCATATGATCACCGTATCCTTGATCAATCTGCTGAGAAAATCGTTGAAACTGCGAAACGTTCAGGTGCTGGAGTATCGGGTCCGATCCCACTACCAACTGAAAGATCTGTATACACGATCTTACGTGCGGTTCATAAGTACAAAGATTCTCGTGAGCAATTTGAAATGCGCACACATAAACGTCTTATCGACATCGTTAACCCGACACCACAAACTGTTGATGCGTTAATGAAGCTTGATTTACCATCTGGCGTTGATATCGAAATCAAACTTTAATGGTAAAAACAAATATAAAACTTTTTCTAAAATTTACAGGAGGTGTGACAAATGACTAAAGGAATCTTAGGTAGAAAAATTGGTATGACTCAAGTTTTCGCTGAAAACGGAGATCTTATCCCAGTAACAGTAATCGAAGCTACTCCAAACGTAGTTTTACAAAAGAAATCTGTTGAAACTGATGGCTACGAAGCGATCCAATTAGGTTTTGAAGACAAGCGCGTTAAGCTTTCTAACAAACCTGCACAAGGTCACGTAGCAAAAGCAAATACTGCTCCTAAGCGCTTCATCCGTGAGTTCCGCAACTTAGAAGCTGCGACTTACGAAGTTGGTCAAGAAGTCAAGGTTGAAATTTTCGCTGAAGGCGATGTAATCGATGTAACAGGTGTAACAAAAGGTAAAGGTTTCCAAGGTGTTATTAAACGTCATGGTCAATCTCGCGGCCCTATGTCTCACGGTTCTCGTTACCACCGTCGTCCTGGTTCAATGGGTCCAGTTGCCCCGAACCGCGTATTCAAGCAAAAGAAATTACCTGGTCAAATGGGTGGCACAGTTGTTACTATTCAAAACCTTGAAATCGTTAAGGTTGATGTAGAGCGCAACTTACTACTTGTTAAAGGTAATGTTCCTGGTTCTAAAAAAGCATTAGTAACAGTTAAAACTGCTATTAAATCAAAATAATTCTCTTAAAGAAAGGAGGAAACAGGAATGACAAAGGTTTCAGTACTTAGTCAAACAGGTGCTTCAGTTGGTGAAATCGAATTAAACGATGCGATTTTCGGAATCGAGCCAAACGAAGCTGTATTATTCGACGCTGTAGTTGCACAACGTGCTTCTTTACGTCAAGGTAATCACAAAGTTAAAAACCGTTCTGCAGTTGCTGGTGGTGGTCGTAAACCATGGCGTCAAAAAGGAACTGGTCGTGCTCGTCAAGGTTCGATCCGCTCTCCACAATGGCGTGGTGGTGGTGTTGTATTCGGTCCTACTCCACGTAGCTACGCTTACAAACTACCTAAGAAAGTTCGTCGCTTAGCGATTAAGTCTGCTTTATCTACAAAAGTATTAGAGCAAAACTTAGTAGTACTTGATGCATTATCATTTGATGCACCAAAAACAAAAGATTTCAAATCAGTATTAGCTGCTTTAGAAATCAGCAAAAAAGCATTATTCGTAACTGCTGAAGTTAACGAAAACGCTATTTTATCTGCTCGTAACATCCCTGGTGTTACAGTGTTAACAGCTGAAGGAATCAACGTATTAGACCTATTAGGTCACGATAAAGTTGTATTCACTCAAGATGCTGTAAAAAAAGTTGAGGAGGTGCTTGGATAATGGAAGCACGTGATATCTTAAAACGTCCGGTCATTACTGAGCGTTCTTCAGAAATTATGGCAGAGAAAAAGTATACTTTCGAAGTAGACACTCGCGCTAACAAAACTCAAGTTAAAGACGCTGTTGAAGAAATCTTCGGTGTTAAAGTTGAGAAAGTAAACGTAATGAACTACAAAGGTAAGTTCAAACGCGTTGGTAAATTTGGCGGCTACACTAACAAACGTCGTAAAGCGATTGTTAAATTAACTGCTGATTCAAAAGAAATCGAGTTATTCGAAATCTAATTTCAAATTTATATAAGTAACCTTAAAGAAGGAGGGAAAACAAATGGCGATTAAAAAGTATAAGCCAACCACAAATGGTCGTCGTAATATGACGTCATCTGACTTTGCGGAAATTACAACTAATAAACCAGAGAAATCTTTATTATTACCAATTAAACGCAAAGCTGGTCGTAACAACCAGGGTAAAATTACTGTTCGTCATCACGGTGGCGGTCACAAGAAACAATACCGTGTTATCGATTTTAAACGTCTTAAAGACGGCATTCCAGGACGAGTTGCTACGATCGAATACGATCCAAACCGTTCTGCGAACATCGCTTTAATTAACTATGCTGACGGTGAAAAACGTTACATCTTAGCTGCGAAAGGTCTTGAAGTAGGTCAAACTATTTATTCAGGTCCAGAAGCGGATATCAAAGTAGGTAACGCATTACCATTAGCAAACATTCCAATGGGTACAACAATCCATAACATCGAAATGAAACCTGGTAAAGGTGGACAATTAGTACGTTCAGCTGGTACTTCTGCGCAAGTATTAGGTCGTGAAGGTAAGTATGTAATCGTTCGTTTACAATCTGGTGAAGTTCGTTTAATTCTTGCTACTTGCCGTGCAACAATCGGTCAAGTTGGTAACCAAGAACATGAACTTATCAACATCGGTAAAGCAGGTCGTTCTCGCTGGTTAGGTAAACGCCCAACTGTACGTGGTTCTGTAATGAACCCTAACGATCACCCACACGGTGGTGGTGAAGGACGTTCTCCAATTGGACGTAAATCTCCAATGACACCATGGGGTAAACCAACTCTTGGTTACAAAACTCGTAACAAGAAAAATAAATCATCTAAATTTATTATTCGTGGACGTAAAAAATAATGTGGTAAAACTACGGTTCAGTTCGAGAGCCGTGGTCGTATCACGGAGGGAGGTTCCTAAATGGGTCGCAGCTTAAAGAAAGGACCTTTTGTTGATGACCACCTAATGAAAAAGGTGGAAGCACAAGAGGCTTCTGAGAAAAAACAGGTTATTAAAACTTGGTCTCGCCGTTCTACTATCTTCCCTAACTTCATCGGTTTAACAATCGCTGTATATGATGGACGTAAACACGTTCCTGTATACGTAACTGAAGATATGGTAGGTCATAAACTTGGTGAGTTCGCACCAACTCGTACTTATAAAGGTCACGGTGCAGATGACAAGAAAACAAGACGCTAATTTTGAGAGGAGGTAAATCCTAATGACACAAGCTAAAGCTATCGCTCGTACAGTTCGTATCGCTCCTCGTAAAGTACGTCTAGTAGTAGACTTAATCCGAGGCAAGCAAATTGGTGAAGCAGTTGCAATTTTACGTCATACTCCAAAAGCGGCGTCTCCAGTCGTTGAGAAAGTATTAAAATCTGCAGTTGCTAACGCTGAACATAACTATGAGTTAGATGTTAATAACTTAGTTGTATCTGAAATCTTTGTTGATGAAGGTCCAACATTAAAACGTTTCCGTCCACGTGCACAAGGTCGTGCGTCGGCAATCAACAAACGTACTAGCCACATTACAATCGTGGTATCTGAGAAGAAGGAGGTTTAATCCGTGGGTCAAAAAGTACATCCAATAGGACTACGTGTTGGTATTATTCGTGACTGGGAGTCAAAGTGGTTCGCTGAGAAAGACTACGCTAACTTATTACACGAAGACATCAAAGTACGTAAATATATCGAAACTAAACTTAAAGATGCATCTGTATCTAAAGTAGAAATCGAACGCGCTGCAAATCGCGTAAACATCACTATTCACACTGCGAAACCAGGTATGGTTATCGGTAAAGGTGGTACGGAAGTAGAAAACTTACGTAAACACTTAACTGAATTAACTGGTAAACGTGTGCATATCAACATTATTGAAATCAAACGTGCAGATCTTGACGCTAAATTAGTAGCTGAAAACATCGCTCGTCAACTTGAGAACCGCGTATCATTCCGTCGTGCTCAAAAACAATCAATCCAACGCACAATGCGCGCTGGTGCAAAAGGTATTAAAACACAAGTATCTGGTCGTTTAGGTGGCGCTGATATCGCGCGTGCTGAACACTATAGCGAAGGAACTGTTCCGCTTCATACATTACGTGCTGACATTGATTATGCACATGCTGAAGCTGATACTACTTACGGTAAACTAGGCGTTAAAGTTTGGATCTACCGTGGTGAAGTCCTTCCTACTAAAAAGAACTCTGTGGAAGGAGGCAAATAAAATGTTATTACCTAAACGCGTAAAATATCGTCGTGAACACCGTGGTAACATGCGTGGAGAAGCGAAAGGCGGTAAAGAAGTATCTTTCGGTGAGTTTGGCTTACAAGCTACAACAGCATCTTGGATTACAAACCGTCAAATCGAATCTGCTCGTATCGCAATGACTCGTTACATGAAACGTGGCGGTAAAGTTTGGATCAAAATCTTCCCACATAAACCTTACACGAAAAAGCCTCTAGAAGTCCGAATGGGTTCTGGTAAAGGTTCTCCTGAAGGTTGGGTAGCAGTAGTAAAACCAGGAAAAGTAATGTTCGAAATTGCTGGTGTATCTGAAGAGGTAGCACGTGAAGCACTTCGTTTAGCATCACACAAACTTCCTGTTAAATGTAAGATTGTAAAACGTCAAGAAACTGGTGGTGAATCTAATGAAAGCTAATGAAATCCGTGACCTTGCCACTAATGAAATCGAATTAAAAGTGAAATCACTGAAAGAAGAGCTTTTCAACCTTCGCTTCCAATTGGCGACTGGTCAATTAGAAAACACAGCTCGCATCCGTGAAGTTCGCAAAGCGATCGCACGTATGAAAACTGTGATTCGTGAAAGAGAAATCAGTGCAAATAACTGATAAAGGAGGGTTTTAAGTATGACTGAGCGTAACCAACGCAAAGTTTACACGGGCCGTGTTGTTTCTGACAAAATGGATAAAACAATTTCTGTTTTAGTTGAAACTCATAAAAAGCACAAGCTTTATGGCAAGCGTGTAAAATACTCGAAAAAGTTTAAAGCTCATGATGAGCTAAACACTGCGAATATCGGTGATATCGTACGTATCATGGAAACTCGCCCGCTATCAGCTACTAAACGCTTCCGTTTAGTTGAAGTTGTAGAAAAAGCGGTTATTATTTAATAACACATTTCGGAATAAAATATATTTCCGAAGGGAGGTAACCTAAGTGATTCAACAAGAAAGTCGTATGAAAGTTGCTGACAACTCAGGTGCACGTGAAGTTTTAACGATTAAAGTACTTGGTGGTTCTGGACGTAAAACTGCAAACATCGGTGATATCGTTGTTTGTACAGTTAAGAAAGCAACACCAGGTGGCGTTGTCAAGAAAGGTGACGTTGTTAAGGCTGTTATCGTTCGCACAAAATCAGGTGCTCGTCGTAAAGACGGTACTTACATTAAGTTTGATGAGAATGCTTGCGTAATTATCAAAGATGATAAATCACCACGCGGAACTCGTATTTTCGGACCAGTTGCACGTGAATTACGTGATGGCAACTTCATGAAAATCGTTTCTCTAGCTCCAGAAGTTCTTTAATTTCATGACAGTACCAATCAAGGAGGTGCGACACATAATGCATGTTAAAAAGGGCGATAAAGTAAAGGTAATTACTGGTAAAGACAAAGGTAAAGAAGGCGTAATCTTAGCTGCTTTCCCTAAACAAGACCGTGTTCTTGTTGAAGGTGTAAACATCGTTAAGAAACACGTTAAACCTAACCAACTTAACCCACAAGGTGGAATTGTATCTCAAGAAGCTGCAATCCACGTTTCGAACGTAATGCTAATCGATCCTAAATCTGGCGAGCCGACTCGTGTAGGTATTGAGATCAAAGATGGCAAAAAAGTTCGTGTTGCAAAAAAATCAGGTGTAGTAATCGACTAATAAGTAAATTGAGAAGGGAGGTACACACATGAGCCGCCTAAAAGAAAAGTATTTAAACGAAGTTTCACCTGCTCTTATGAGCAAGTTCGAATATAAATCAGTAATGCAAGTTCCAAAAGTGGAGAAAATCGTAATCAACATGGGTGTTGGTGACGCTGTTCAAAACTCAAAAGCTCTTGATGTAGCTGTTGAAGAATTAACAACAATTACTGGTCAAAAACCAGTAGTAACTAAAGCGAAAAAATCTATCGCAGGTTTCCGTTTACGTGAAGGTCAAGCGATCGGTGCTAAAGTTACACTACGCGGTGAGCGTATGTATGAATTCCTGGATAAATTAATCTCTATCGCACTTCCACGTGTACGTGACTTCCGTGGTGTTTCTAAAAAAGCATTCGACGGTCGCGGTAACTATACATTAGGTGTTAAAGAACAATTAATTTTCCCAGAAATCGATTACGATAAAGTTTCAAAAGTACGCGGTATGGACATCGTGATCGTAACTACTGCGAATTCTGACGAAGAAGCTCGCGAGTTATTAACACAGTTCGGTATGCCGTTCCAAAAGTAATAAAATAAGGAGGGCGAAGACGTGGCAAAAAAATCAATGATCGTTAAACAACAACGCACGCAAAAATTTAAAGTTCAAGAATATACACGTTGTGAACGCTGTGGCCGTCCACACTCTGTATACCGCAAATTTAAACTTTGCCGTATTTGTTTCCGTGAACTTGCATATAAGGGACAAATTCCTGGCGTTAAAAAAGCCAGCTGGTAATCCCCTAATTTGGGAAGGAGGTAAATTTTCATGACAATGACTGATCCGATTGCAGATATGCTTACACGCATTCGTAATGCGAACATGGTTCGTCACGAGAAGTTAGAAGTTCCTGCTTCTAACGTAAAGAAAGAGATCGCTGAAATTTTAAAGCGTGAAGGTTTCGTACGTGATGTAGAATATGTAGAAGACAACAAGCAAGGTATCATCCGTATTTTCTTAAAATACGGTAAAGAGAACGAGCGTGTTATCACTGGTCTAAAACGTATTTCTAAACCAGGTTTACGTGTATATGCTAAAACAAACGAAGTACCTAAAGTATTAAACGGTCTTGGTATCGCTTTAGTATCTACTTCAAACGGTTTATTAACTGACAAAGAAGCTCGCGCTAAACAAGTTGGCGGAGAGATCTTAGCATACATTTGGTAATTAGTAAGAAAAGAACGGAGGTGCAATATAAATGTCTCGCGTAGGTAAAAAAGTTATCGAAGTACCTGCTAACGTAACAATCGAAGTCGCTGCTGACAACGTTGTTACTGTTAAAGGTCCTAAAGGCGAATTAACTCGTCAATTCAACCAAGATATGAAAATCGAGCAAGAAGGCAACACACTTTCAGTTGTTCGTCCTTCTGATTCTAAAGAACACCGTACAAACCACGGTACAACTCGTGCGTTACTAGCTAACATGGTAACAGGTGTTTCTGAAGGCTTCACTCGTACTCTAGAACTTGTCGGTGTAGGTTACCGTGCACAGTTACAAGGTACTAAGCTTGTACTAAACGTTGGTTACTCTCACCCAGTTGAGTTTACACCTGAGCAAGGATTAGAGGTCGAAGTTCCTTCGAACACGAAGATCATCGTTAAAGGTATTTCTAAAGAGCGTGTTGGTGCATTAGCATCTAACATCCGTGACGTACGTCCACCAGAGCCATACAAAGGTAAAGGGATCCGTTACGAAGGTGAATTCGTTCGCCGTAAAGAAGGTAAAACAGGTAAATAATGCGGCATAAAACCGCATTAAATTTTGAAAGGAGTGACCACTGTGATTACGAAACAAGATAAAAATCAAGTTCGTAAAAAACGTCATGGGCGTGTTCGTTCTAAAATTTCGGGTACTGCACAACGTCCACGTTTAAACGTATTCCGTTCTAACAAGAACATTTATGCACAACTAATCGATGACGTAGCTGGCGTAACTTTAGTTTCTGCTAATACTCAAGAAAAAGCTTTCGAAGGTATGGGCGCAAACGTAGAAGCTGCTGCTAAAATCGGTGAAACAATCGCTAAACGCGCTGCTGAAAAAAATATTACTACAGTAGTATTTGACCGTAGCGGTTACTTATATCACGGACGTGTAAAAGCTTTAGCAGAAGCTGCACGTGAAAACGGCTTAGAATTTTAATAAGAAGGAGGGACATACTTCATGAGTCGCATTGACGCAAACAAATTAGAACTTGAAGAACGCGTAGTTACAATTAACCGTGTTGCTAAAGTTGTTAAAGGTGGTCGTCGCTTCCGCTTCTCTGCTCTAGTAGTAGTAGGAGATAAAAATGGTCATGTAGGATTTGGTACTGGTAAAGCCCAAGAGGTTCCAGATGCAATCCGTAAGGCTGTTGAAGACGCGAAGAAAAACTTAATCGAAGTACCACGCGTGGGTGGAACTACTCCACACTTAGTGCAAGGTCGCTTCGGTGCAGGTTCAATCTTAATCAAACCTGCAGCTCCTGGTACAGGAGTTATCGCTGGTGGTCCGGTACGTGCCGTACTGGAATTAGCTGGTATTACTGATATTCTTTCAAAATCTCTTGGTTCAAACACACCAATCAACATGGTGCGTGCAACTGTAGCAGGTTTAACTGAATTAAAACGCGCAGAAGAAGTTGCAAAACTACGCGGTAAATCAGTGGAAGAGTTATTAGGATAAGGGGGGGAATTATAATGGCTAAATTACAAATTACCCTTAATAAATCTGTCATCGGTACTAAACCAAACCAACGTAAAGTTGTTGAGGCTTTAGGATTACGTAAATTAAACCAAACTGTGGAACAAGCTGATAACGCTGCAATCCGCGGGATGATTACAAAAGTAGCTCACTTAGTTACTGTTAAAGAAATTTAATTTCAATTATACGAACAAGGAGGTGCCACCCAAATGAAACTTCATGAGTTAAAACCAGCAGAAGGTTCACGTAAAGTACGTAACCGCGTTGGTCGTGGTATCGGTTCTGGTAACGGTAAAACTTCTGGTAAAGGTCATAAAGGTCAAAACGCTCGTTCTGGCGGCGGCGTTCGCCCAGGATTTGAGGGGGGTCAAAACCCACTTTTCCGTCGTTTACCTAAACGTGGCTTTACGAACATTAACCGTAAAGAATACGCTATCGTTAACCTTGACGCGTTAAACCGTTTTGAAGATGGTGCAGAAGTAACACCTGCATTATTATTAGAAACTGGTATCGTGAGCAACGAAAAAGCTGGAATCAAAATTCTAGGTCATGGAACGTTAAGCGTTAAGCTTAATGTTAAGGCTCACAAATTCTCAGCTTCTGCAAAAGAAGCAATTGAGAACGCTGGCGGAACAACTGAGGTGATCTAATGTTTCAGACAATCTCTAACTTTATGCGCGTTCGAGATATACGAAATAAAATCATCTTCACACTTTTAATGTTAATCATTTTTCGTCTCGGGACATTCATCCCGGTACCAAATGTTAACGCAGATGTATTAAAGGCAACTGATGAGTTCAGCTTAGTAGGTTTCCTTAATACGTTTGGCGGTGGTGCATTGGCAAACTTCTCGATCTTTGCGATGGGGATTATGCCGTACATCACAGCCTCAATTATTGTCCAGTTACTTCAAATGGATGTTGTTCCTAAGTTTGCAGAATGGGCGAAACAAGGTGATGTAGGTCGACGCAAGTTGGCTCAATTCACTCGTTACTTTACGATTGTATTAGCATTCATTCAATCTTTCGCAATGAGCTTTGGGTTTAACCAATTTTATGGCGGATCATTGATTACGGATACTAGTATTCAATCGTACTTAACGATTTCAATCGTATTAACTGCAGGTACTGCATTCCTATTGTGGTTATCTGAACAAATTACTGCATATGGTGTTGGTAACGGTATTTCTATCATTATCTTTGCTGGTATCGTAGCTGCGATTCCTAACGCAGTAAACCAAATCTATGCACAACAAATTGATGGAGCCGGCGATCAATTGTTTATCAATATTGCCATTTTAGTTCTATTAGTTCTAGTGCTGCTTGCTGTTGTCGTTGGAGTTATTTATATTCAACAAGCGTTGCGTAAAATTCCAATCCAATATGCAAAACGAGTTGCTGGGAATTCACCTAAAGTTGGTGCACAGCAAACGCATTTACCGTTAAAAGTAAATGCTGCAGGGGTTATTCCGGTAATCTTTGCGGTAGCGTTTATTGTTACACCTCAAACTTTAGCAACATTCTTTGGAGATAATAATGTAACAGCGTTTATTACGAACACGTTTGACTATACTAAACCTGTTGGTATGTTAATCTATGTTGCTTTAATTATCGCCTTCACATATTTCTATGCATTCATTCAGGTGAATCCGGAAAATGTGGCAGACAACTTGAAAAAGCAAGGTGCTTATATCCCGGGTATCCGCCCAGGTAATGACACTCAAGCTTACTTAACAAAAGTTCTTTATCGTTTGACATTAGTTGGTGCTTTATTCTTAGTTGCTATTTCAGTAATGCCGATTTTATTCATTAACTTTATGAACCTGCCAGCTTCGGCTCAAATCGGGGGAACAAGTATGATTATCGTAGTCGGTGTGGCACTTGAAACGATGAAACAGTTAGAGTCTCAATTAGTGAAGCGTCATTATAAAGGCTTTATGAAATAATGCAGGTTTAGGAAACATTCTCGTTTCCTTACCGGCTTATGCTATAAAGGGGAGTATTACGTATGAATATCGTTTTAATGGGTCTTCCAGGTGCCGGTAAAGGTACTCAGGCTGACAAAATTGTTGAGAAGTACGCAATCCCTCATATTTCTACAGGCGATATGTTCCGTGCCGCTATTAAAGAAGGTACAGAATTAGGTTTACAGGCCAAATCATTTATGGATCAAGGTGCATTGGTACCTGATGAAGTAACGATTGGTATTGTTCGTGAACGTCTTTCACAACCAGACTGCGAAAAAGGTTTCTTATTAGACGGATTCCCGCGTACAGTTCCTCAAGCTGAAGCTTTAGATAGCATCCTTGAAGAATTAGGGCGCCCAGTTGAGCATACAATTAATGTTCAAGTTGAAAAAGAAGAATTAATCGCACGTTTAAGTGGTCGTCGTATTTGTAAGACTTGTGGTACATCATATCATTTAGTGTTCAACCCACCAAAAGTGGATGGCATTTGTGATAAAGATGGCGGCGAGTTATACACGCGTGCAGATGATAATCCTGAAACTGTTACAAACCGTCTGGAAGTAAATATGAACCAAGCGCAACCTTTACTTGATTTTTATAAAGCAAAGGGAGTACTTACAAATATTAATGGACAGCAAGAAATTTCAAAAGTATTTGCTGATCTTGATGCTCTATTGCAGGGCAGCCGCAGCTGATATCCGTCCGGGCGCTAGACAGCTTCCGCGGTAGTCATGCGGAGGCAACAACGAAACATAATTTTTTGAGAGTTGCAAAAGCATATTGTGCCCGGTATATACTATAAAGGTTGAGCACTAAATTAGTGTGATGACATCTTTGTAACGTATAATGGGTTTCGTGGAAGCATCTGTGTAACGGGTATGAATCTCTCATCAAGACATTCCGGCTATCGTGTTAACATAAGGATGCGGTTCCTTATAGGATACTGTTTCCATGGATTGTGTGAAGCGAAACCAGACGAGCGTCTTATTCTACATCTCTCATGCAATCCAAACCATATGTTGAAACGAGTTGCTTCTTAATTAGGAGAAACAGTTGCAAGAGCTCGCATGAGTTTTTTGATATAAGCATATAGAAGGGAGTCGAGAAGATGGCGAAAGACGATGTAATTGAAGTCGAAGGGACAGTTCTTGAGACTTTGCCAAACGCGATGTTTAAGGTAGAATTAGAAAATGGGCACACTGTGCTTGCACACGTATCTGGAAAGATCCGTATGCACTTTATCCGTATCCTACCTGGAGATAAGGTTACTATTGAGTTATCCCCTTATGATTTAACTCGCGGTCGTATCACATACCGTTTTAAATAATCTTTTGCACTCCGGACTATTAAGGAGGTTAGGTTAGATGAAAGTGAGACCATCTGTGAAACCGATCTGCGAAAAATGTAAAGTAATTCGCCGACGCGGTAAAGTAATGGTAATCTGTGAAAATCCTAAACACAAACAAAAACAAGGATAATTAATCAAGGAGGTGCACTAACGAATGGCACGTATTGCTGGTGTTGATATTCCTCGCGACAAACGCGTTGTAATTTCATTAACATACATTTACGGTATTGGTAAAACTACTTCTCAAAAAGTATTAGCAGGTGCAGGTATTGACGAAAATACTCGCGTTAAAGACTTAACAGAAGATCAATTAAACCAAATTCGTGAACAATTAGATTCATACAAAACTGAAGGTGACTTACGTCGTGAAGTTTCTTTAAACATCAAACGTTTAATGGAAATTGCTTCAAACCGTGGTATCCGTCACCGTCGTGGTTTACCTGTTCGTGGTCAAAATACGAAAAACAATGCGCGTACGCGTAAAGGTCCACGTAAGACTGTAGCGAACAAGAAAAAATAATTAAGTAAAGGAGGTTCCTTCTTAACATGGCTCGTAAACAACAAACTCGTAAACGTCGTGTGAAAAAGAACATCGAATCTGGTGTTGCTCACATCCGTTCTACATTCAACAATACAATCGTAACGATCACTGATATGCAAGGTAACGCATTATCTTGGTCTTCAGCTGGTGCTTTAGGTTTCCGTGGTTCACGTAAATCAACTCCATTCGCAGCTCAAATGGCTGCTGAAACAGCTGCAAAAACTTCAATGGAACATGGTTTAAAAAACATTGAAGTAACAGTTAAAGGTCCTGGTTCAGGTCGTGAAGCTGCAGTACGTGCACTTCAAGCTGCTGGATTAGAAGTAACTGCTATTAAAGACGTTACTCCAGTTCCTCATAACGGTTGCCGTCCGCCAAAACGTCGTCGTGTGTAATGGGTGCAGCTTAGAAGTATAATTACTTCTACGTACATCATGTTACTTTGTACAAAAGTCTTGTGCATTTTATAGTCTAACTCAGATTAACAACTATGATGATAAGAACCTATACATTAGATGTTTTGAAGGAGGGTAAATTGGAATGATCGAAATTGAAAAACCAAAGATTGAAACAGTGGAGATTAGCGAAGATGCCAAATACGGCAAGTTTGTTGTAGAACCGCTTGAACGCGGTTATGGTAATACTTTGGGGAATTCTCTACGTCGTATCCTTCTGTCTTCATTACCTGGAGCTGCTGTTACGTCAATTCAAATTGACGGCGTATTACACGAATTCTCAACTGTAGAAGGCGTTGTAGAAGATGTCGCTTCGATTATCTTAAACGTGAAAAAGCTGGCTTTAAAAATCTACTCTGACGAAGAAAAAGTTATTGAGATTGATGTAAAAGGTGACGGAACGGTTACTGCAGCTGACATTACACATGACAGTGATGTAGAAATTTTAAACCCAGATCTATATATCGCAACAATCGCTAAGAACGGTCATTTACGTATGCGTATGTACGCACAACGTGGCCGTGGTTATACTCCTGCTGATCAAAACAAACGTGAGGATCTTCCTATCGGCGTGATCCCGATCGACTCTATTTACACTCCAGTTTCACGCGTCAACTTCCAAGTAGAGAACACTCGTGTTGGACAAAACTCTGACTACGACAAGTTATCACTTGATGTATGGACAGATGGAAGCATCGGTCCTAAAGAGGCGATTTCACTTGGAGCGAAAATTTTAACTGAACACTTAAATATCTTCGTTGGCATGACGAACGAGGCACAAACTGCTGAAATCATGGTCGAAAAAGAAGAAGACCAAAAAGAAAAAGTATTAGAGATGACTATCGAAGAACTTGATCTTTCTGTTCGTTCTTACAACTGCTTGAAGCGTGCTGGTATCAATACTGTACTAGAATTAGCTAACAAGTCAGAAGACGATATGATGAAAGTACGTAATCTTGGTCGTAAGTCTCTTGAAGAAGTTAAGCATAAGTTAGAAGAGCTTGGTTTAGGATTACGTAAAGAAGACTAAGCGAAAAATTATAAAATTTAGCTAGATCAGATATATTTAAAAGGAGGGAAACGTCCATGGGTTACAGAAAACTTGGTCGTACAAGTTCTCAACGTAAAGCATTATTACGCGACTTAGCTACTGATTTAATCATCAACGAGCGCATCGAAACTACTGAAGCGCGCGCTAAAGAAACTCGTAAAGCTGTTGAGAAAATGATTACTTTAGGTAAACGCGGAGATTTACACGCTCGTCGTCAGGCAGCAGCATTCATCCGTCGTGAGCTAGTAACAGTTGGAGAAGGCGAAGAAGAAAAAACTGTTTTCGCACTTCAAAAATTATTTGACGATATCGCACCTCGTTATGCGGAGCGTCAAGGTGGTTACACTCGTATTCTTAAAGTAGGTCCTCGTCGTGGAGACGGCGCACCAGTAGTAATTATCGAATTAGTTTAATTCTTAATAACATACAGGTGGAAAAGGGGTGTCCGGTTCACCGGTTGAACCCGCACCCCTTTTTTATATAAACAAATTGATTTATACGACATAATTAAGCTGAGCGTTATGATGAGCGGGGTAGTAAATACTGGCGTCTCGTTTAGCTCTCCGCACCTCATTCAACGAATTTTCGGGCTTGAGCACCCGTAAATTTTGTAAATGTAACGACAAGCGCATTTCTCTGAATGAGGTGCGCGCTTTTTTATTTATGGAATTAAGGGTTGAGCCCCTAAATTCCCTATACATATGCAAACATAAAGTACGTTTAAATAGGTAGCCGTTCGCGCAAAACTTGTTTGAAAACGTGCTTTATTTTTATATAGGTATCATTTCCTGGGAAATTTAAGTTAACTAATAATATGTCATACTATAGCGAAGCAGAGGGGAGATTAGCTGCGTATGAGTGAAATTTTATCATTTAATCAAGTAACCTACTCCTATACACCGGAAGAGCCTCAAACACGCAATGCGGTAGAGGATGTTTCCTTTGTCATTAATAAAGGGGAATGGATTACGATTGTCGGTCATAACGGCTCCGGAAAATCGACAATGGCTAAATTGATGAGTGGATTACTAATGCCACAGCAAGGGGAAGTCCGTATTAAACGTGAGATCCTCACTGAAGAGAATATATGGGATATTCGTTCGCAGATAGGTATTGTCTTTCAAAATCCTGATAATCAGTTTGTAGGGGCTACTGTGCAGGATGATGTTGCCTTCTCGCTTGAAAACAATGGTGTGCCGCATGAAGAGATGGTTAAACGTGTCCATAATGCACTCAGACAAGTGAAGATGGAAGACTTTATCAACCACGAGCCTCATCATTTATCAGGCGGACAGAAACAGCGTGTTGCTATTGCTGGGGCATTGGCAATGCATCCGCAAATATTAATATTGGATGAAGCAACATCTATGCTGGATCCTCAAGGCCGTGAAGAAGTGCTAACAATCGTGGAAGCACTACGTAAAGAAATTGGTCTTACAGTACTGGCGATAACACATGACCTTGAAGAAGCTTTACTGGCAGACCGTATTATTTTTATGAATGCCGGTAAAAAATACGCAGAAGGAACGCCTGAAGAGATCTTTGCATTGGGTAATGATCTCGTACAGTTTGGTTTGGATATGCCATTTGCGATGAAAATGACGAAGCTGCTGCAAGCACAAGGTGTACATCTTGTAGGACAACATATGACAGAAGAAGAGCTGGTGAATGACTTATGGACATCCAACTTCAACAAGTAAGCTATGCCTATGCAAAAGGCACTCCATTTGAAAAACAAGCTTTACATGAGGTTGACTTAACAATTAAAAGTGGAACTTTTCAGGCGATTATCGGACATACCGGTTCAGGAAAATCCACAATCCTCCTTCACTTCAACGGTTTATTAAAACCTTCGAGCGGTACCGTAAAAATCGGAGACCGAATGATTGAAGCCGGAAAAAAGGCAAAGGACTTAAAAGCAGTACGTCAAAAGGTAGGCATCGTATTTCAGTTTCCTGAGCACCAGCTTTTTGAGGAGACCGTATTAAAGGATATTATGTTTGGTCCGATGAATTTTGGGGTGTCTGAAGAAGAAGCGGAAAAACGGGCGCGTGAGCTAATCCCATTAGTAGGGTTGCCGGAAGAAATATTGGACAAGTCCCCATTTGACCTATCTGGTGGTCAAATGCGCCGTGTTGCCATTGCTGGGGTATTGGCAATGGATCCTGAAGTGATCGTTTTAGATGAGCCAACAGCGGGTCTTGATCCACGTGGCCAAAAGGAAATTATGGACTTATTTTATAAGCTACATAAAGAGCGCGGTTTAACTACGATCCTTGTTACACATAGTATGGAAGATGCAGCACGCTATGCAGATGCGGTTGCTATTATGCATGAGGGACGCTGTGTGTTAACTGGAGATCCGCGTACTATTTTCAGCGATCATCAAACGCTTGCCCAATTCCGTCTGGAGCCGCCACGTATTGTTCGCTTTCAGCATCAGATCGAGAAGATGATGGGGAAACCGTTAGCGAAAGTATGCTTAACTGAAGAAGAGTTTGCCGTAGAAATTGGACAGGCAATTCCAAAGGGGCGTGAACAGCAATGATGGAAAAAATGATTTTTGGGCGCTATATACCCGGTAATTCATTTGTGCATAAGCTTGATCCGCGTTCAAAGCTGCTTTTTGTTTTTGCATTTATTATCGTAGTCTTTTTTGCTAATAATGTAGTGACCTATGCGCTGCTTTTGGCGTTTACATTACTCGTTATTTTACTATCGAGAATCCGCCTTTATTTCTTAATCAACGGTTTAAAACCCGTCATATTTTTAATGCTTTTCACTTTGATTTTGCATTTGTTTATGACGAGGGAAGGACCTGTATTAGTTGATCTTGGCTTTATGAAAATATACGAAGAAGGTTTACGACAAGGGATGTTCATATCAATGCGCTTTTTAATGCTTGTATTTATGACATCGATCTTAACGTTAACTACTTCCCCTATATCAATTACGGACGGTCTGGAAGTACTGCTCAATCCGTTTAAAAAGTTAAAGCTGCCTGTTCACGAGCTTGCATTAATGATGTCGATTTCTTTACGTTTCATTCCAACATTAATGGATGAGACGGATAAGATTATGAAAGCGCAGATGGCCCGTGGTTCGGATTTAAGTGCAGGACCAATAAAAGATCGTTTAAAGGCGGTCGTACCATTGTTAGTACCGCTCTTTGTCAGTGCATTTAAACGTGCGGAAGATTTAGCTACTGCGATGGAAGTGCGAGGCTACCGCGGGGGTGAAGGACGCACGAAATACCGTCAGTTAAAATGGATGGGAAGAGATACGGCTATTTTGGTCGTACTTGTATTATTGGGCTTCCTGTTATGGATGCTGCGCAGTTAGAGGAGTAAAGATATGGTGAGATTAAAAGCAACGATTAGCTATGACGGTACTGGTTTTGCCGGCTATCAAGTACAGCCGGGTGAGCGTACAGTACAGCTTGAAATCGAAAAAGTATTAACAACAATGCATAAAGGGACACACGTTAAAATTACAGCAAGCGGCCGTACAGATGCGCGGGTTCATGCAACTGGACAGGTTATACATTTTGATACCGCTCTTGCAATCCCACCTGAAAAATTTCAAAAAGCATTAAATGTCCAATTGCCGCGTGATATTCGTGTACTTCATATGGAGCAAGTAAGGGAAGACTTTCATGCCCGCTATGATGTATCAGGCAAGCGTTATCGGTATATTTGGGATTGCAGCGCTGTTCAAAGCCCGTTTAGAAGGCATTATACAGTCGAGACAGGTGGAGTGAAGCCGAATGTAGAGGCAATGCGTGAAGCAGCACAAGCAATTGTCGGGACACATGACTTCAGCTGCTTTTGCGCGGCAAATACGAGTGTTGTAGATAAAGTGCGTACGGTTGAAGCACTGGAGCTTTCCTGGCAGGGGGAAGAATTGCATATGACTATCAGCGGCAACGGCTTTTTATATAATATGGTACGGATTATTGCAGGGACATTGTGGGAAGTAGGCATCGGTCGAAGAGAAGCATCATCACTGGAAAAAACGATTGCTTCGATGGACCGTGCACAAGCAGGTAAAACAGCACCAGCACATGGTCTATATTTAGAACAAGTTTTTTATCAAGATTAATAAAATTTTTTTGGGAAAGTTTCTCTTTTCACTTCAAAATCCTAGAGAAATAGGCTTGTGAAAAGGGTTAACAACCTCTCCTGGTGTTCAATTAAATATCTTGACTTTAAACGCGATCCAGTATATGATGATGTATGGTATTTTCATTACCACCACAATAATAAGCCCCGAAACTTATAAAGTGTATATAATGAAAAATAACGGTAATTCATATCGATTAGGAGGATACAAACATGCGCACAACTTTCATGGCTAAAGGTCAAGAAGTAGAACGTAAATGGTTAGTAGTTGACGCAGAAGGCCAAACGTTAGGTCGTTTAGCTTCTGAAGTAGCTTCTATCTTACGCGGTAAACATAAACCAACTTTCACACCAAACGTTGATACAGGAGATCATGTGATCATCATCAACGCTGATAAAATTGAGTTAACAGGTAACAAATTACAAAAGAAAATTTACTACCGTCACACTCAATTCTCTGGTGGTTTAAAACAACGTACAGCTGGTGAAATGAAGGAAAAATACCCAACTCAAATGCTTGAGTTAGCAATTAAAGGTATGCTTCCAAAGAACTCTTTAGGTCGTCAAATGTTCTCTAAATTGAACGTTTACACTGGTTCTGAACACCCACATGCTGCACAAAAACCAGAAGCTTACGAGTTACGTGGTTAATCAATAAACTATAATAGGAGGAAATAACTTTGGCACAAGTACAATACATCGGCACAGGTCGCCGTAAAAGCTCAACTGCTCGCGTACGTTTAGTACCAGGCGAAGGTAAAGTAGTAATCAACAACCGTGATGTTTCAGATTACCTACCATACGAAACTTTACACTTAATTATCAACCAACCATTAGTAGCTACAGAAACTAAAGGTTCATATGACGTTCACGTTAACGTAAACGGTGGTGGATTCACAGGTCAAGCTGGAGCAATCCGTCACGGTATCGCACGTGCATTATTACAAGTTGATCCAGACTTCCGCCCAGCTTTAAAATCAGCGGGTCTATTAACTCGTGATTCACGTATGAAAGAGCGTAAAAAACCAGGTCTACGCGGCGCTCGTCGTGCACCTCAGTTCTCAAAACGTTAATCTTTACGATTACTATTTTGCGAAATTACAAAACCCTTTCTTGGAATTTTTCCGAGAAAGGGTTTTTTCATTATTCATTTGCAAAGCCGTTTGTTGCATGAAGTTTGCCTTTAATTTTTGAGAGAGGCAGGTGAGTTCCACTTAGCCACGCTTTAAAATCAAACACTACAGGCAACGCATCCCCACCTAAAGCAAAAATACATTTACCTTCAGCTGGTATATAGCCAACCGTATGAAGTGTACCATCCCATGCTCCGTATTTTGTCGCAAAGACACCATTTTCGATACCATTCATTAATTTAAACGCACTTTCAAAAGTAAGCGGATTTGCCTGGGCATTCGAAATAATGTATTCACGCGATAAGGAATCCTCCGTTCGATACCGATTTTCGTCTGTCAGGACTTTAAAGTGATTCGTGCAGGCAGTTGCGTCCCGTACGGCTACATTGCGTGGAGATGCTTCTACTGCCACCATCGTTTGCTCCGCATCCAGTAATACATAATTAAATGAATGCTTATGGGGAATATTTTTTAGTAATGAAATTCCCTCTTCAACAGTTGCGCAACGCTCCAGTAAAAGACGCCCGATCATATTGCATACAAAGCCATCCGCACTGTTTTTCGTATTTACAAAGTTATAACCAACAACGAGTCCTTTTTCATTCATTCCATCCATGCGCCCTGTAATTTGCATGGAAGGTCCGAGTGTCGCGTAGCCACCGTCAGTTGGTTCATATAACACAAAACGTCCATCATAGCTTTCGGGGTCATTGTCATAGTTGCGGATCATATAAGAAGGACTTGTCGTAATAGAACATCCGCTTTTTTTGTGTGCGGCATAATATCCACCATAATGAAGTAAAGCCTGTTCTTCCTTATAACCAAGTGTATAAGCGAGGCCTTCAATTTCCTCTTCAATTCCTGGACCGAAACGTGCTAAAAGTTGTTTAACATATGATTTATCTATAGAAAATCTATGATCCAATTTTTTATAAAGTTCTTCTCTATTAGAAAGCAGAGGAGAATTCTTTAAAAGCTCTCCCTGATATATACCAAACTCATAATGCGATCCTCTAAATTGTATAATATCGCTCGTCACATTTTTCATTTTATGTACCCCTTTAATAAAACTGCTTTTTTTCATAGTAACGATAATTAATGGACAAACAAAATAAAAGGGTTTGAGAAAAGTACTTCTCCTAAATACTTTGTCCACAGTAGTATTTTTGTATACATTAGTATACAATAGTATTCAAAAAGGGTGGGTGAAAAATGTGAGATCAGAAGGTAGAGGGAGACCTCGAGGAGAAGGAGAGCATGGTAATCGCCGTTCAAAGGGTGCCCAAACTTTCAGGCGCGGGCGTGCGCTGGAGTTTTACCGTCAACTCGAAACGAAACGTTCAACATTGAAACAACAGCTGGAGTCTGCCGAGTTGCAATCGATTCATCCTGTAATTGTTGGAGAACTGAAAGCGACCGAAGCAATTATGAATGATTTTGTAGGCTTGTTTCAGTTGAATGAATTATTGGAAGAAACACAGGCAACAGAAGAGGAATAATTTTTCACAATATAAGGAAGTGAACTTGTTTAATGCAGGCAGTATGGAAACTCTCAAAATATATTAAGCCATATATACTATTTGCGATCATCGCTCCCGTAATGATGGTTATTGAGGTAAGCATGGATTTACTGCAGCCTACAATATTACAGCATATTATCGATGAGGGGATTGCTCAAAATGATACGTCATATATTGTGAAAATGTTTGGGCTAATGATAGCGACATCCGTAATCGGCTTAATTGGCGGGATAGGGTGTTCGATTTATGCATCACGGACGGCCGTTAACTTTTCAACCGATCTACGTCATGATTTATATGAAACGATTACGTATTTTTCAAATAGCAGTAAAGATAAATTTACGCTCGGAAAGCTTGTTACGAATTTAACAAGTGATATGGAAATGCTTCAGCGTGCACTAACGATGTTATTAAAAATATTTGTCCGTGGACCAATGATGTTTATCGGGGCCATTGTCATTGTCTTTATTACAGCGCGCGAGTTATTTCCGATTTTGTTGATCGTTGTGCCGATTTTGGCATTTTGCATGTACTATTTTACAGCACTATCCGGCAAGCTTTTTCATAAAGTGCAAAAGGTTGTCGATGTTGTAAACACGAAAGTCCAGGAAAACTTGGCAGGTATTCGGGTCATTAAGGCTTACAACCGGAAAAATCATCAAATTGAGCAGTTTACCGGAGTAAACACACAGCTGATGAAGCGCAGTATGGCAGCCGATCAAATTATAGGCGTACTTGGGCCGCTTACGATGTTTGTCGTGAATTTAGGTATTGTAGCAGCACTTTGGATGGGTGCGATCAAAGTAGATAACAATACCTTACAAGTGGGGGTTATTCTTGCCTTTATCAACTATTTAATGATGGTCATGCAAGGGCTGATGAGTTCTTCAATGGTACTTGTACAGCTGGCACGTGCGATACCAAGCGCGGGGCGAATCGTAGAAGTGCTGGAAGAGAAAACAGACTTAACAAGTCCATCTGAACCAGAGACGAAAGAAATTCAGGGAAGTATTAGTTTCGAAAATGTAAACTTCTCCTATTTAAAAGAAACAGAATCGGTATTGAAAAACATTAGCTTCCACGCGAATGCGGGAGAAACGGTCGGCATTATCGGAATGACAGGTAGCGGGAAATCGACATTAGTTAAAATGATTCCCCGCCTGTTTGATCCTGACAGTGGTGTCGTAAAAATTGACGGGTTACCGATCGAGAACTATTCATTGGAACATTTACGCCAGTCGATCGGTTTTGCGCCACAAAAAGCGACATTGTTTTCGAAAACGATTGCCGACAACTTACGCTACGGAAAATCCGATGCAACGTCAGAGGAAATTTTACAGGCATTGCAATCAGCAAACGCGAAGGAATTTATCGACAAACTGGATGCAGGGACAGAACATTTGCTCACACAAGGGGCGACAAACTTGTCCGGTGGGCAAAAGCAGCGTTTGGCAATGGCGAGATCCTTTATCCGGAAACCGAGTATTTTAATTTTAGATGATGTGACAAGTGCGGTTGACAGTATTTCTGAAAAAACAATTCAACGTGCGATTGAAGAACAGTTCAGTGATGCCACAAAAGTAATTGTTTCGTCCAAAATCTCTTCCATTCGTCATGCCAATCAAATACTTGTAATGGACGACGGGAAAATTGCTGCACAAGGAACACATGAGCAACTATTGCAGGAAAGTATATTGTATCAAGAAATGGCAAAAACACAGGCAGAAAAAGGGGTGACCTTAAGTGAATAAACAACAAGGGGAACCGCCTGTACCAATGAGACATCCAGGGGGGCGCTTTACAGGTCCGGTTGTGAAGCCAAAAAATCAAAAAGAAACATTGCTTCGTATTTGGAGCTATTTACGCGTGCAAAAGGTAGAACTGATTAGTGTTGTTATTTTCGTTATTATTAGTACATTGTTAAGCTTAGTCGGCCCATTTTTAATCGGGAAAATAATCGATGATTATATTGTGAAGCTTGATGTTCCAGGGGCGATTCGGATGGCACTTATTTTAGCCGGTGTCTATATCGCGTCGTCTGTACTCACTTGGCTTCAAACCTTTGTCATGATACGTGTTTCACAGAAGACAATTCGCCGGTTGCGACAACAGCTGTTTGAGCAGTATCAGTCATTGCCGCTCGCCTTTTACGATAAAAAGCAGCAAGGCGATTTAATGAGCCGGATGACAAATGATATCGAAAATTTAAATGCGGCATTGTCACAAAGTGTTATACAAATTGTTTCAAGTTTTTTAACGATAATCGGAACGGCCTTTGCACTCTTTTATTTAGATTGGCGATTAGCGCTAGTAACGCTCATCATTATCCCGCTCATCGTATATGCGACAAAGCAGATTATTAAGCGAAGCAGCGTAAACTATAAGGCGCGTCAACGGGATTTGGGTAATTTGAATGGTTATATTGAAGAAACCATTTCGAACGCGGATATTATCACACTTTTCGGTCAGGAAAATACAACGCTCGCGGAGTTTAAAGAAGCCAATGAGCGATTGCGCGGTTCAGCAATGCGAGCCGATATTATTTCTGGTTTCATGGGTCCAATCAATAACTTTATGAACAACTTAGGTTTAAGTCTTGTAATAGGTGTTGGTGCAATCATGGCTATAACAAGCGGACTTACAATCGGTGTAATTGCATCATTTGTTACGTATACCCGTCAGTTTTTCCGACCGATCAATCAGCTATCGAACTTGCTCAATACATTCCAATCGGCTATTGCGGGTTCCGAACGTGTTTTTGAAGTGCTGGATGAAGCAAAAGAAGTAGCGGATATTGAAAATGCAAAAGAGAAAGAACAGTATAGTGGTGATGTAAAGTTCGAAAACGTTCAGTTTGCTTATGAAACGGGCAAGACTGTATTACACGGAATTGATTTTGAAGCAAAAACGGGAGAGACAATTGCCATTGTTGGTCCGACTGGTTCAGGGAAGACGACAATCATTCAGCTATTAACCCGATTTTATGATGCGACAGGCGGCCGGATTTTATTGGACGGCGAACCAATTGAACATTACAAGATGACGAATGTTCGGGATCATGTCGGAGTCGTACTGCAGGATACGTACTTGTTTTCAGGAACAGTACGTGAGAATATTCGTTTCGGTAAGCTCCATGCAACGGATGATGAAGTTGAACAAGCGGCAAAAATTGCATATGCACATAATTTTATAAAGTATTTGCCTGAACAGTACGATACTGTGCTGACAAGCGGGGGCTTAAATTTAAGTCAGGGGCAGCGTCAGCTTATAGCGATTGCCCGTGCCATTCTAGAAGATCCCGACATCTTAATTTTGGATGAAGCAACTTCAAGTGTTGATACGATGACAGAAGTGCATATTCAAAAAGGCTTGAACAACTTGATGGAAGGGCGTACGAGTTTTGTCATTGCACACCGTCTTAAAACGATTGAAAATGCAGACCAGATTCTTGTCATTAAAGATGGCCGGATTTTAGAACAAGGAAATCATCATTCTTTAATGAATAAACAAGGTTTTTATGCAACATTACAACGTCAGCTTTTGTCTCAATGATGAGGTGAATATTCCACCGTCCTTTTGCGTATAGTAGGCAAAAAGGACGGTGTTTTTTTTGAAACGTTGGCTTGCACTCATATTCGTAATTTTTTGTTCGATGCTTGTCGTTGTATATGAAACGAACGCATCCGACCGGCGATTTTTTTTACCCGAGCCATTAGGTGGGGTAAAGATTGTATTAGATGCTGGTCATGGAGGAGTTGATGGTGGTGCTTCAAATGGAGAGGTAATCGAAAAAGATGTGACACTGGCAATTACAAAAAAAGTAGCTCGTCAATTGACACGTTTAGGGGCAGAAGTAGTATTAACACGTTCAACAGATGGGGATGTATTAAGTGAACATGCACCAAGTGAGACATTTCCTACACTTCGTGAGCGTAAAAAACAGGACATTTTTTTACGTGAAACGTTAGTAGAATCACAGGAACCGGATCTATTCATTACGATTCATGCAAATGCAATCCCAAATAGCAAGTGGAGAGGCGCGCAAGTGTTTTACCATCACACTGGACACGAGAAAAGCCAGGCACTCGCACAGGCTGTTCAGCAATCAATTCGAGAGACGATGGAAAATACTGAACGCGAAGCTCTGGCAATTAAAAATGTTTATTTATTAAAGAAAATCGAAAAACCGGCTGTATTGGTAGAAACAGGTTTCTTAAGCAATGAGGAAGAGCGTGATTTACTGGCAAATGACAGCTATCAGGAAAAAATGGCATTTGCGATTGCGCGCGGCATTGAAAATTATATTCATGTAAAATACGAGTAGGCAACATGTAATAACAATACGAATCGATTATGATATACTAACAATTGTAATTTCATTCAGGGGAGTGTTTGATATGTTAAATGAGGAACAAGTCCGAGAACTATTAGGAGAACTACAAGATCCGTTTTTACATAAATCACTAGCAGAAACAAAAGGTGTAACAAACGTTTCGATTAAAGCAGAAAAAGCGCACGTAAGTGTTCGTATTGCAATTGCAAAAACTAATACGCCTGAACAAATGACACTTCAAATGAAAATTGTTGAAGTGTTAAAAGAAAATGGCGCGGCTTCCGTTGGGATTCGTTTTGAAGAGCTACCGGCAGAAGTACTGCAATCATTCCGTGGACAAGCGACCGAAGCAGAAGCACAAGATATTTTATCACCTTTATCAAGCGTACAATTTATTTCAATTGCATCAGGTAAAGGCGGAGTAGGGAAATCGACGGTATCTGTAAATATGGCAGTTGCACTAGCACGCCTAGGCAAAAAAGTAGGTTTAATCGATGCTGATATTTATGGTTTCTCTGTACCGGACATGATGGGTGTAACAGAAATGCCGGTCGTAAAGGATGACCGTATTTATCCGGTGGAGCGTCTTGGTGTAAAAGTTATCTCTATGGGATTCTTCGTTGAAAACAATGCACCAATCGTATGGCGCGGACCGATGCTTGGGAAAGTATTGGACCAGTTCTTCCGCGATGTAGATTGGGGCGATTTAGACTATTTACTATTAGATTTACCACCAGGAACAGGAGACGTAGCTCTTGATATTCACCAAATGCTGCCGTCTTCAAAAGAGATTGTTGTGACAACACCTCACCCGACAGCCGCTTTCGTAGCAGCCCGTGCAGGTGCGATGGCATTACAAACAAATCATGAAATCCTAGGTGTTATTGAGAATATGGCTTGGTATGAAAGCAAATCAGGCGAAAAAGAATTTGTATTTGGTCAAGGCGGCGGTCCGAAGCTAGCTGATGAACTGCGCACAAAATTACTTGGTCAAATTCCGTTAGGACAACCAGATTGGACAGAGGAAGACTTCGCACCTTCTGTATATGCAGAATCGCATCCAACA
The DNA here is from genome assembly GCF_023715405.1 of Solibacillus isronensis. NCBI lineage: Bacteria > Bacillati > Bacillota > Bacilli > Caryophanales > Caryophanaceae > Solibacillus > Solibacillus isronensis. The sequence continues at coordinate 2,515 of NZ_JAMBOC010000005.1, read as the reverse complement.
GGTAAAATCTATTTACAAATTGCTGAAGAAATTATTTCAGAATTAAATAAATAACAAAAAAACAACCAGTTGTCCCAATGAGACGACTGGTTGTTTTTTTATGAGCCTCCACCGCTGTCTTTACCGCCGCCGCTATCCTTCCCTGAGCCAGATCCGGATTCAGACCCCGAACCAGAATCCTTTTCGGATGAAGCTTCACCGCTTTTCTTAATGAGCTCCTGCCATTTTGTCTGCATAAGCGGATTTTCGATTGTTTCCATTACGATTTTCTCCAGCTCTTTTCGCATAACAGCACCTTTCATAATGTTTTCAAGCTGCTTTTGCATATCCGGCTGACCGAAGAAAGACGTAAGAGATTCTTGGTAACTCGCGTCATTCAGTAGGTTTTTCATTAAATCTTCCTGCTGATCCTGCATACTTTTTGCGAATGTTTCTTTAAATTTCGGGTCTTCGAATGTTTTAATCCAAAAATCCATTGCATCTTTTGATAACATTGTCTCTTCAGTCGCTTTTTTAACTTCTTCGGTATTTAAAATAAGCAACTCCCGAAAATTCTTATCTTCAAACATTTGGCGAATTGCTTTTTTCCCATCCTCTGTCTGAATGGCATCGACCATAATTTTCTTTACTTCATCATAAGATAATGTCGTCGATTTGGCATCATTACAACCGGCAAGGAGAATGAGGGAAAAGGCTAATATGATTAAACGTTTCACTTTTCTCACGTCCTTTCTTCATTTATGCGCTTTCGCTTATTGTTCACAATTTTACTGATTATATGTAACATCTTTTAAGAGAGGTCGCTTTTTTCAAATCAAATTGATAAAATATACAAGATATATTAAAAAATGGGGGAATTTGTTCGTGACGATACGAAACTGGGTGAAGTTTGCTTTTTGGGCATTAGTAATCGGTGGTTTAGTTAATGCAGTTGCCTCGTTAATTATTCGTTGGGACTTTTACCAGCCATACTTAGCGAATGGGGAAATCTCAGAATTTCTTGCTGCATTAGTTTGGAATATCGTATTAGGGATGACGATGAGTGTAATGGCACAAGCAGGCTTTTTCGCTTATTTAACATTACATCAAGTCGGGGTCAATATATTTAGAACGTTAACACTTTGGAATTGGATTCAAATCTTATTAATAATTATCGTGTTAGTGGATATTATTGTTTTCCGTTTTGCACCAGGAGCAAATGCGGCTGGAGATTGGGTTTTTTATGGCTTCTTGCTTGCAGTATTAGTCGGTACGGCTATATGGACAGCAATTAAAAAAATTAAAATGACACAAAAACCGCATGTGTTGATCTCAACATTGTTTTTCATGATTGTTATTACATCATTGGAATGGATCATTGCTTTAATGGGAAGACAAGATAATATTGATGTATATGTCGCACTATTATTATTCCCATTAGTAGCCGTTAATGCGTACCAAATTTTAATGCTGCCAAAATACAATGCACAATCAGAAGAAGATCGAAAACGATTGGAAGAGCGTCGCAAAGCGCGAAAAGAAACAACTAAAACTGTAAAAGCATAAAAAAAGGGCGATCACAGAAATGAAAAATTTCGTGTCAGCCCTTTTTTAGTTATATAGTAGATTCCTCAAACTTAAGGATAACGCTTTGTAGAAATTTCATAGCCAAATATATTTTGTTCAATAGATAGGAAATTATGCGCTTTTATAAATTTATTAATATCTTCAAAAGAAACTTCCTTGTCTCGATGGAGAGGAATACTTACAAATGAACCTTCAGGAATTTTGCTTTCTTCTATAGGAAACGTATAAGTCGGAGCAACGATGTTGATTCCCAGCTCATGCAAAGCAGTTTGCATGGAAGTATCGACTTTATAATCGGCGGTCGCAAACCAAAGTGGTTTTTTGTAAAACGTTTTCTCATAGATTGCAATTTCTTTTTTTAATAGATTCTTATCTTCGTATTGATCACTATTAGAACCAAGCAATCCGACACGAATATTTTTTTCCCTCAGCATCTTTACCAATTCGGGACTTCGTAACAACCAGTCACTATCAGCCAAGATTAGCGGATATGGTTCACGAAGATTTGTAACCCAGTCCTCAAAACCTTTATGGGAATAACTTAACTCAATGATTAAACTTTGCCCAAACTGACCTTTTGTGATGACTGCAGGGGCTTCTGTTAATTGAAATACAGGGGAAATACTATTTTTATCATCAAAATAAATAAAAACTAAAAATAAGCATAAAACCAGTGATACCAACGTTTTGTACATGCTTTACTACCCACTTTCAATTAGTTTTAAACAAGATTATATAAAAAACTTATGAAAAAGTGTTGACGGATATAACAAGGGGGTGATACTATAAGTAGGTCGCCAAGAGATGAAGCGACAAACGAAACACAATGAACCTTGAAAACTGAACAAGCAACGTTAATGAAACAAGCTTCTTAAATGAAGCAAACAATAGATTTCAACTTCTAACGAAGTTGGATCGCTAGCAAAGCAAATGAGCTTTCAAACTACTT